>LADO01000012.1 GCA_000961595.1 Peptococcaceae bacterium BRH_c4b | reverse complement strand
TCTTGAACAGATGCTAGGGGAAAAACATACCGTAAAGCAGATTCGCTATTCCTTGATTAGCTATTCATGCTCCTATTTGGAACAAAACTATTACCTGTTTGATTATCGAGATGATGTAATAAAGTCTTTTGAGTCTGTCTTTGATTTTGACTTAAGTAAAAAAGTTATGTCCCAGGCCGAGATTAAAAAAATTTTGCAATACAAAAAATAACTGTAAATACACTACAACTTTATGACAAAAAAAGAAACCCGCTAGCTCTTGATAACTCTAGGCTAACGGGTATTTTTTAGTCATTTCTGCTGTAAAACCCAGGATATATCCTTTAATTTTCTTTTCATCAAGCTTTATTTCGTTTGTATTATGTATAATTTGCAGGAAAAATATGTATATGCTGCAGGTCTAACAATTTCATTATTTCGACTTTAAAGGAGACAACTAACTTGTAGCCTTTTTTGTTAAAGCAATTACCATAATTAGGTTATTTTTTCCAGAAACCCCACATATCAATTAATAAAGTCATATAGTTTTTCAAGGGGGGTTGGTGATGGCCGGAAAATGGCATCTCATGAGCGTTCAGGAAGTATTGGAGGTCTTTCGCTCCGATCCGGGCAGGGGACTGGAAGAAAGGGAGGCCGTTGAAAGGCTGGCCAGATTCGGGACCAATGAACTGGTCAGGGATGCGCCGGTATCTGCAGGGAGTGTATTAATGGGCCAGTTCAGGGATTTCAAGCTCCTGGCGCTGCTGATCGCGGCGGCCGCCATAGGATTGCTGGGGGATTCCGGCGGGGCGGGGGCAATAATAATAATTGCCCTGATTAATGCATTGGTGGGGTTTTTTCAGGAATACCGCACCGAAAGAGCAATAGAACGGTCAAAGGGCATTATTACTCTGGAAGCCGTAGTCATCCGGGGAGGTCAGGAAAAAAGAATACCGGCTAAAATTCTGGTGCCGGGCGATCTGGTTGTACTGGAGCGGGGCGGCCCGGTTCCGGCGGATATACGATTAATCTGGACAAGCAGTCTGGTTGTCGAAGAATCAGCCCTTAATGGCCGGACTACAGTTGTCGAAAAATCTACAGTCGTAAGCGCTGACGATCCGGCCGGAAATACGGGTCGGGAGAATATGGTTTTGCTGGGTAGCACTGTTGTAGGCGGTAGCGGCAGGGGTATAGTGGTGGCTACAGGTATGTTGACGGAAGCGGGGCTTGTTGCCGGGGTTGGCGGGGAGGCTGGCGGGAATGGCGCTGGTTTGCAGGATTCCCTGGCTGCCGCAGGTTCGCGGCTGTTCAACGCCGGACTGCTTATTTGCCTGCTGGTAGTAATACTCGGAGTTTATCAAGGGGAAGCCCTTAACCAGATGCTGCTGGCCGGTATTAGCCTGGCCGTTGTCGCTGTTCCCGGGGGGCTTCCGGCGATAGCAAGTTTTTCCCTGGCCCTGGGCATGCAGAGGATAAACCGGCGGCATGCGGTGATCCGCGACCCATCCGTAGTGGAAAAGCTGGCCTGTGTAACCCTGGTCTGCCCCAATAAAACCGGCATTTTAACCGAAAACAGGATGTCGGTGGTGCGGGCGCTGGTGGGCGGTAAAGAGGTGGAAATAAAAGGGGATGGTTACGATCCCAAGGGCAGTTTTGATTATCAGGGTGACAATAATGATCCGGGGCTCAGTCTTTTCTTAAAAACAGCTGCCCTGTGTAATAATGCTCTACTGATCAGGGGTGATATAACCGTGGGAGGCTTTTTTCGGGATATCGGCAAAGTAAAGACCCTAAGGCAGTGGGACATACGAGGTGATCCCACCGAGGGCGCTTTGCTGGTAATGGCCGCCAGGGGCGGGGTGTGGCGGGAAAGGCTGGAGAAAAAGGAAAGCAGGGTGCGGGAAATACCTTTTGATTCCCGCAGAAAGCGCATGACCGTTATTTACCAGACCTCCCGTGGCGGCATGGTGGCCTATACCAAAGGCGCCCCGGAGGAGTTGGTGGAATTATCTACCCACTTGTACAGGGAAGGTTCTCCTGCCTTAATAACAGCGGCTGACAGAGATGAACTGCTGGACCGCATTGCCGGACTGGCGGCCCGGTCTTTCAGGGTTATGGCACTGGCTTACCGTGAGCTGCCCCCGGAAGTTAACGATTATGCTACAGAAAACGTGGAGAAACATATGATTTTTCTGGGTTTGGCTGCTATCAGCGATAACCTGGAGCCTGCGGCCGTTGACACCATGCATGGTCTCAGGCGGGCTGGCATCAAGGTGATTATGATAACCGGGGAGCATCAGCTCGCCGCCCGCTCGCTGGCGATGGAGGCCGGGCTGCTGGGTCCACAGGACAGAATCATCAATGGTAACCAAATGGCCGGGATGACCGACGGAGAAATAGCCCGGGAGATAGAGAATATCAGAATATTTGCCCGGATTGAGCCGCAACAGAAGCAACGTCTAATCCGGATATTAAAGCAGTCCGGGCATGTGGTAGCTGTAACCGGGAAGGGTACTGGGGATATTACGGCCTTAAAGGAAGCGGATGTCAGCGTAGCTATGGAAAATAACGGGGCGGCTGCATTGAAGAATGTTTCAGCTATACTGCTTACGGGCAATAATTTTAGTGGTTTCATTGATGCCCTTCGGGAAGCCAGGGGAATATGCGACAATGTCAGGACAATCCTGCGCTATCTGCTTTCCTTTAGTGTAAGCCTGCTGTTGCTGATGCCCGCTGCCCTGGCGGCAGGTTTCCCCCTCCCCCTTTCGCCGTTGCAAGTGTTGTGGGCGGGGCTGCTGGCGGGGGGGCTACCGGTACTGGCCCTGGGGAAGGAGCCCCCGGATAGAAATGTTATGTTCAGGGTGCCGGGTAATTTCCAGAAAAAAGTTTTTTCCGCCGGTATGTTCCGGAGCGTGATGGCCGGGGGAGTCGTTGCTGCAACTGCTTCATTGGCAACATTCTTGTTGCTGCTGCGCGGCGGTCCACAAGGGCAGGATCTGGCCGGAACGGCGGCACTAAATACCATTATATTATTGCAAATGTTTTACGCTTTCAGCTTCAGGTATGAATACTATAATGAAAGGGAATTTTTGCCCGCCAACAATCCGGCTCTTGCAACATCTTTGATTGCCGTAATAATACTGCAGCTTTCAGTTACCTACCTGCCTTTCTTGCAAGTTGTTTTCCATACAGTGCCGCTGGGTCCGGCGCACTGGGGAATTATACTGGCCGTATGCGCTTTACCAATAATTTCGGGACCTATATTAAAGTGGCTGCGATCCAGGGTTGGGCAGAGAATTATGTATATTAAAATATAATATTTAGAAGGATATACTACGTTGTTAGGGAAAGTAAAAAGGTGTGCTTTTTTGCAGGCACACCTGAAGGTATTTTTCGGGGGTGGTTCTTTATGAGGTTCACAAAGGCCCACGGTCTGGGCAATGACTTTGTTATTGTCAACACCCTGGAGGAGTCCGGGGTACCGGAAAACAGGGAGGAACTCGGTGCGCTGGCCGCAAGAATTTGCCACAGGCAGTTCGGGGTTGGCGCAGATGGACTTATTTTGATTAAGAAATCAGATCAAGCCGATATATATATGCAAATAATAAACTCCGATGGCAGTGAGCCTGAAATGTGCGGTAACGGTATACGTTGCGTGGCCAGGTATGTATATGAAACCGGTCTGGTACCCCGGCAGAAGGTGCGGGTGGAAACCCTGGCCGGGATTATGGTGCCGGAAATAATTATGGACGGTGATGAATCTTTCCTGGTCAGGGTAGACATGGGCGAGCCGCGGCTGGAGCGGGCTGAAATTCCCATGCAGGGACCGCCGGGCAAGGTCCTGAATGAACCTCTGAAAATGAATGGTGATGTTTTCATGATCACAGCAGTTTCCATGGGTAACCCCCACTGCGTTATTTTTGTAGATGATGCCCGGGCTGTACCTCTCTTTGAACTTGGACCAAAGCTGGAGACCCACCCCGCCTTTCCACGGAAGGCCAATGTAGAGTTTGTTCAGATAGCGAACGACAAAGAAGTTATCATGAGGGTCTGGGAAAGGGGTGCCGGTTTTACCATGGCCTGTGGTACCGGGGCCTGCGCCGCCTGTGTTGCCTCGCACCTGAACGGCCATACCGGCCGAAAGGTGAAGGTACATCTGGCTGCAGGTCATCTAAATATTGAGTGGGCCGACAATAATAATGTATACATGACAGGACCGGCCCGTAAGGTATTTACTGGAGACTACCCGTTGGAGTAAAGTATATGAAGGCCATTTAAATAATGCGGCTAAATCAATCATAAGTTGGGGACATTCCTTCGTGAAAATGTTAAGAGGTAAGGAATTTCATGACGCGAGTCGAAAGTCAAACGTCGAAGGTCCTTTTAGGTGACTTTTGATCTTTGACTTTCGACCTTAGACTGAACAGTTACAAGAGGAGGTATTATTGATGAAATTCACTGAAGCTCAAAGGATTCAGAATTTACCGCCGTACCTTTTTGCCCGTATTGAAAGGCAGATACAGAAAAAGAGAGCCGAAGGGGTGGATGTTATAAGCCTGGGTATAGGCGATCCGGATATGCCCACCCCCGTTCATGTTATAGAGGAATTATATAAAGAGGCTAAAAACCCCGCCAACCATCAATACCCCTCATCCGTGGGTATGATTGATTTTCGCCGGGTGGTGGCAGACTGGTACGGGAAAAGATTCGGTGTGCAACTGGATCCCCAAACCGAAGTAGTTTCACTAATTGGCTCCAAGGAGGGAATTGCCCATATATCCTGGTGCTACCTGGATCCGGGCGATACCATACTGGTACCCGATCCTGCCTATCCCGTTTACGCCGGAGGCGCCATACTGGCCGGGGCGGAGCCGTATTATATGCCCTTAACGGCTGAGCGCGGGTTTATGCCCAACTTGGCGGATATACCCACCGCTGTGGCCAAAAAAGCCAAGCTAATGTTCCTCAATTATCCCAACAATCCCACCGGGGCTGTGGCCACGGAGGAATTTTTCAGAGAAGTGGTGGCCTTTGCCAGGGAAAATGAAATACTTGTATGCCATGACGCCCCATATACCGAGGTGGCTTTTGACGGATATAAGCCCATAAGCTTTTTGCAAATACCGGGAGCGAAGGATGTCGGCATAGAATTCCACTCGGTATCCAAAACATATAACATGACCGGCTGGCGAATCGGCTGGGCAGCAGGTCATCCCGATGTGGTGGAAGCCTTGGGCAGACTGAAATCAAACCTTGATTCGGGCCAGTTCCAGGCCCTACAGTACGCTGCCATGGCTGCCCTCACCGGTCCACAGGATGTAGTGGAGAAGAATAATAATATTTACCAGGAGCGCAGGGATATACTGGTGGACGGCCTGAATGCCATTGGTTGGAAGTTGGAGAAACCTAAAGCCACTATATATATCTGGGCGCCTGTGCCTTCAGGTTATACTTCGGAGTCCTTAACCGAACTGGTGCTGGAAAAGGCCGGGGTAGTCATCACCCCGGGTACCGGCTACGGTCCCAATGGCGCAGAGTATTTCCGCATGTCCCTCACCTTGCCCACCGGGCGGCTCAGGGAAGCCATTGAGAGAATTAAGAAAAATGTGGGCAAAGTGGAGTTTTAGATATTTAAGGAGGATATATTTATCATGAACCTGGCAGACAGAGCTAAGAACATAAGCCCTTCACCGACCCTTTCTATAGACGCCAAGGCCAAAAAGCTCATCGCCGGCGGAGCGGATGTAGTTAATTTTGGAGTGGGAGAACCTGATTTCGATACTCCAGATCACATCAAGCAGGCGGCCGTCGACGCCATAAACAGGGGTATGACTAAATATACTGCCGTGGCCGGTACTGACCAGATCAAAGAAGCTATCATAAAAAAATTAAAAGATGATAACGGGCTTGACTACCAGCCCGGACAGATAGTAGTTTCCGCAGGAGCGAAACACTCCCTTTACAACGCCTTCCAGGTGCTATGCCAGGAAGGTGACGAAATCATACTGCCTGCTCCTTATTGGGTCAGTTACCTGGAACAGATTAAACTGGCAGGCGGGACTCCCATCATAATACAGACCAGGGCTTCTAACGGCTTTAAATTAACTCCTGAGGAATTGGAAAGCGCCATAACCCCCCGCACCAGGATGGTATTGATCAACAGCCCCAGCAACCCCACCGGTGCGGTATATAGCCGCAGCGAACTGGAAGATCTGGGCAAAATACTGGTGCGTCGGGAAATAACCATTATATCGGATGAAATATATGAAAAATTAATATATGACGGGCTGGAGCACGTTAGCATAGCTTCACTAAGCCCGGAATTAAAGGAATTGACTGTGGTAATCAACGGCGTCTCAAAATCCTATGCCATGACCGGCTGGCGGATAGGCTATGCGGCGGCGCCCGGGTCGGTGGCCAAGGCCATGGCTGATTTACAAAGTCATTCCACCTCTAACCCCACGTCAATCGCTCAAGCAGCCAGTGTGGTCGCTCTGAATGGTACGCAGGAACCCTTGCAGAAAATGGTGGTGGAATTCAATCGCCGCCGGGATTACATATTGGAAAGGGTCAATGGCATACCGGGTTTAAACTGTAACTGCCCGGGGGGGGCGTTTTATGTTTTCCCCGACATGAGCCACTACATAAATCGTACTTATAACGGTAAAAAAATAGGAGGGGCTTCGGATTTTGCTGCTATCCTGCTGGAAAAGGCCAATGTAGCCCTTGTGCCCGGTGTCGCCTTCGGCGATGATCGCTGCTTTAGACTGTCCTACGCCAGCTCCATGGAGAGGATTAAAGAGGGACTGGACCGTATCGAAAGCCTGCTTGCCAGGATAGAATAGTCTTTACGTAAATAGGCTCTGGAATGTGATTAAAGAAAAAAACAATGGTGGTGGGAGTTTTGCCCAGAAGCATGACAGGTTTCGGTCGGGGTGAGGCCGAGGGACATGGTAAAAAATTTACCGTAGAAGTCAAGTCGGTTAATCACCGGTACTGCGAAGTGATGTTGAGAATGCCCAGGGGTATGGTTTCCCTGGAGGAAAAAGCCAGGCGCTATATCCTGTCCCGGCTGGCCAGGGGCAGGGTTGACGGATTTATTACCGTGGAGGATTGTGCGGAAAAAACAGCCGTAGTAAAAGTTGACAAAGTATTAGCAGCATCGTATTATAAGGCAATGGAAGAACTTATCAGCAATCTCGGGATTTCTTCCGGAATTAAGCCCGAGCACCTTTTTTCTCTTCCTGGCGTATTTTCACTGGAGGAACCTGCCGAGGATATTGAAGCATATTGGCCTGTATTGGAACAGGCCCTGACCGGAGCAGTGGATGGCCTGCTGGATATGCGTAGCACCGAAGGGGTGCGGCTGCAGGAGGATTTGCTGTCCAGACTGGAACTGATCAGAGTTGTTTTAAAAGGAATTGAGGACAGATCCCCGGAAGTGGTAGAGGATTACAGGTTCAGATTGAACCAGCGTTTACAGGAATGGCTGAAGGATTCAACCCTGGATATGAACAGACTTATGGCCGAAGTGGCAGTTTTCGCCGAGCGTTCAAACATCACCGAGGAGGTGGTGAGGCTATACAGTCATATTGACCAAACCGGTGAGACCCTTGGAATGGAGGAGCCGGTGGGCAGGAAGCTTGATTTCCTGTTGCAGGAGATGAACCGCGAAATTAATACCATTGCATCTAAGGCCTCTGACTTGCAGATAGCCAAAGCAGCGGTGGAAATAAAGAGCGAGCTTGAGAAAATCAGGGAACAGGTTCAGAATCTGGAGTAAGGGGGTAAACCAATGGATATTAAGCTTATTAACATAGGCTTCGGAAATATAGTATCAGCTAACCGCATAATCGCTATTGTCAGTCCCGAGTCTGCACCTATCAAAAGAATCATTACCGAGGCCAGGGAGCGGGGCATGCTGGTGGATGCCACCTACGGACGCAGGACCAGGGCGGTCATTATTACTGACAGCGATCACGTGATTTTATCGGCTGTGCAGCCGGAGACTGTGGCCCACCGGTTGGGAGGCAAGGAAGCACCAGTTCCTGCCGTCGACGAGTCGGGCGACTGAGTTGAGGCTTTGAAAATTATGCAGCAGGGAATGCTTATTATTGTATCGGGCCCTTCCGGGTCTGGCAAGGGGACTCTGTGTGCCGAACTGATAAGACGACGTCCTGATATGAAGATTTCCGTTTCGGCTACCACCAGGACGCCCAGGCCCGGCGAATTGCACGGCATAAATTATTTTTTTCTGTCACCGGATGAATTTGACAAATTGATTGAAGCCGACGGCTTTTTGGAATGGGCAGCCATTTACAGCTATAAATACGGAACCCCTGTAGGCCCCGTGAAGGATATGCTGGCCAGGGGAATAGACATCATACTGGAAATTGATGTCCAGGGTGGGCTTCAAATCAGGGAAAAGTACCCGGATGCCATACTGGTGTTTATAACCACTCCTTCCAGGCAGGAACTGGAGAGAAGGCTCAGGGGCAGGGGAACGGATGAAGCCGGGGAAATCGAGGTAAGGCTTGAATGGGCTGGCAGTGAATTAGTTCAGGCAGCTCGTTACGATTATCTGGTTATAAATGATGAAGTAGAAAATGCAGTGCATAAACTGGAGTGTATTGTTGAAGCGGAAAGATGCCGTCCGCGGCGGATAGTAATCCCGGGGTGGATCAGCTACTGATCTGAGACAATACTGGATTCGATTTGGAGGGTCTTCATGAACCAGCCTTCTCTGGATAATTTGCTGCAAAAGGTGGACAGCCGCTATACACTGGTAGTTGTGGCGGCGAAAAGGGCCAGGCAGCTTACGGAAAAAGGGGAAAATAAAAGAGAAGAAAATGCGGACGGGGTGGTTCGGAAACCTGTTACCGAGGCGCTTCAGGAGATTGTCAATAACAGGGTTAAATACCGCCGTACCAAACAGGGAATTAAGTAACGGAGGTATGAAAATGCTGGGGGGTAAGTTTATAACCCTGGGTGTGACCGGAGGCATCGCTTCCTACAAGGCGGCGGATCTGGCCAGCAAATTGACCAAGCTGAATGCCCGGGTACATGTGGTTATGACCGGTTCCGCTCAGAAATTTGTTGCGCCCCTTACTTTTGAGGCAGTTACGGGGAATCCCGTTCATTACGATACTTTTGCCAGTTCAACAGGTTTCCATGTGCCGCACATCGATCTGGCTTATAACGCCAATATTTTGGTGGTGGCTCCGGCCACCGCTAATTTTCTGGGCAAAACGGCTCACGGCATCGCCGACGACCTGTTGACCACGACCATACTGGCTGCCAACTGCCCGGTATTGATCTGCCCAGCTATGAATGTACATATGTATGCCAATAAGGTGGTTCAATCCAATATTGAAAGGTTAAAGCAACTGGGCTATTATTTTTTGGAGCCCGAGTCCGGCAGGATGGCCTGCGGACATCAGGGAAAGGGCAGGCTGCCCGAGGTTCATGCCATCGTGGACAGGATTGTAGAAATCATCCCCCCGTCCGGGGATTTAAGCGGTATTACCGTGCTGGTTACTGCCGGGGGCACCAGGGAGCCCATCGACCCGGTGCGCTATATATCAAACCGCAGTTCCGGTAAAATGGGCTATGCCCTTGCCAGGGCGGCCATGCTCAGAGGCGCCAGGGTGATTCTGGTAACAGCTCCAACCTCCGTTGCCCCACCTGCCGGGGTCAGTCTGGTGCAGGTGGAGACCGCATTGGAGATGCGCGACGCCGTGATGGAGCATTATGCCGCGGCAGATGTGGTAATCAAGGCTGCCGCTGTGGCCGATTATCGTCCCAGACTGGTGGCTGAACAAAAGATCAAAAAAGAAGGGGATACCCTCGTCCTGGAACTGGATAAAAACCCCGATATTTTGATGGAACTGGGCAGGAACAAAAGGAAAGGCGTTACCCTGGTGGGTTTTGCCGCCGAAACTGAGAACCTGCTTGAAAACGCCCGGGAGAAGATAACGAAAAAAAATCTGGACTTGCTGGTGGCCAACGATGTCACCATGCCCGGCGCGGGGTTCGGCACCGATACCAATATAGCCAAGCTCATTCATCCGGACGGCGGGGTTGTCAGTCTTGAACTGATGGACAAATACGATCTGGCCAACCGTATTCTGGATGAGGTAATTATAGTGAGTCAGGGGACGGTTCTCTGACTCACTTTACGGTGAATAATAAGTCAAGGATGTCACCTGACTCGTGACTCGAATTTCCAATAACTTAATAACTTAGTTACCCGGTACCCTAAAAATTGTACCCTAAAAATTTTTTAGCCTGGAAGGAAATTTATAATTTGCGGATAATATAGATATATAAATATCAAGTAAAGATAAAAGGTGCCCTTTAAGGGAGAATAGGGAAGTCCGGACGGGATTATCTGTGAAGGTGATTCTGAAACGGCGCGGACCCACCACTGTAGACGGTGAGTTACCTCAGATTTAACCACTGGGCAAAGCCCGGGAAGGTTGAGGCAAACGATGACCCGTTAGCCAGGAGACCTGCCTTTTATCTGCACTTGGGGATGATGGAAAAATCCTCAACCTTTGGGTTGAGGATTATTTTTTTTGGAGGGGGACGGTTATGACACAGTTAAGCAGAGCCCTGAAGGGTGAAATTACGCCTGAGATGGAGCTGGTTGCAGCAAGTGAAGGTGTAACCCCGGAATTTGTCAGGCAGGGGGTTGCTGAGGGAACTATTGTAATACCCTGCAATATGGGCCGCAAAAATATCAGCCTCGTAGGAATCGGCGCCGGCCTCAGAACCAAGGTGAGCGCTAGCGTCGGACTTTACGGCAGGGAAGCGTCTTTACAGGATGAGATTGCCAAAATCAGGGCTGCTGTCGGGGCCGGGACCGACGCCATCATGGACTTGAGCGTCAGCGGGGATATCGATGCTATGCGCCGGGAGGCGCTGGCCCTGAGCCCCAAACCGCTGGGGACGCTGCCATTGTATCAGGCGCTGGCCGAAGCCGGTGAAAAATACGGTTCGGCAGCAAAAATGAAGGTGGATGATCTTTTTGCAGTAATTGAGCGGCAGGTTTTGGACGGGGTGGATTTTCTGGCCGTGCACTGCGGCACCACCATGGATATTGTGGAGCGGGCCAGAAAGGATGGCCGGATCGATCCACTGGTGAGCTATGGCGGTTCCCATCTGATCGGCTGGATGATCAGCAATGAAAGCGAAAATCCGCTTTATACCTGTTATGACAGGCTGTTGGAAATAGCCGCCAAATACGATGTTACCATCAGCCTGGCCGACGGAATGAGGCCCGGGTGCATTAACGATTCGCTGGACGGAGCCCAGGTACAGGAACTGGTGGTTCTGGGTGAACTGGTGAGGCGGGCCAGGGAGGCGGGTGTCCAGATCATGGTCAAGGGGCCGGGACATGTGCCTCTAAATCAGCTCAAAGCAACCATTGCCTTGCAAAAATCTCTGTGCAAGGGAGCGCCGTACTTTGTTTTCGGCCCGGTGGTTACTGACATTGCAGCGGGCTACGACCATATAAGCGCTGCCATTGGGGGAGCCATCAGCGCCTGGGCGGGCGCCGAGTTTTTATGTTATGTCACCGCGGCTGAACACATCGGTATACCCGGCGCCGCGCAGGTCCGGGAGGGAGTTGTCGCTGCCCGTATTGCGGCCCATGCTGCCGACGTTGCCAAGGGGTTGCCCGGGGCGGCGGAATGGGATTTAAAAATGTCCAAGGCCCGGAAAAATTTGGACTGGAAAGAACAGATCGCCCTGGCCATTGATCCGGAACGGGCGGCGCAACTCAGGAAAGAAAGAAGTGACGAGACTTCGGAAGGCTGCGCCATGTGCGGTAAATATTGCGCCATGAAAGTATTGTCGGAATATCTGAACACGGCCCGTCAAAACTGCTAAGGAAAGGGTGGTTCGAATGACTCAGGTTCTGGCGGCCCGCGCGGGCAAGATTACCGCCGAGATGGAAATGGTGGCGGAAAAAGAGGGGCTGGACGTTAAGTTTGTCCAGTCCGGTGTTGCGTCGGGCAAAATAGTCATACCCAAAAATAAATATCGCAGGCCAATTAATGTTTGCGGCATCGGTCAGGGTCTGCGCATTAAAGTAAATGCCCTAATAGGCACATCCAGCGACCGTGATCAAATAGAAACAGAAGAAAAGAAATTAAAAACGGCCGGGGCTGCGGGATGCGACGCCATAATGGATCTCAGCACCGGCGGGGATATCGACGGTATGAGAAAACTTTCCCTGACTAGGGCTGATGTGCCGGTGGGAACCGTGCCGATTTACCAGGCGGCCATCGAGGCGATAGAAAAAAGGGGCGCTATTGTGGAGATGACCGCCGGAGACATGTTTGCAGCCATTGAGAAACAGGCCGCAGAGGGCGTTGATTTTATGGCTCTGCACTGCGCCCTTAATCTCGACGTAATCAAACGCCTCCAGTCAAGGGCACGGGTTACCGACGTGGTCAGCCGTGGCGGCTCGTTCCTGACGGGCTGGATGCTGCATAACCGGCAGGAGAACCCGCTGTACGAGCAGTTTGACCGTTTGCTGGCAATTTTAAAGGAATATGATGTAACGCTGAGCCTGGGAGACGCCATTCGTCCGGGGTCTATCGCCGACTCTCTGGACGGGGCTCAGCTCCAGGGACTTATTGTGGCGGGCGAA
>LADO01000008.1 GCA_000961595.1 Peptococcaceae bacterium BRH_c4b | reverse complement strand
GCGGTAAACGCTAGTGCGATTTATGCTTAATAATTCGGCCTGACGTTTGACGCTGATGTGAGGATTGTTTCGGTCAACGAAATCTTTTCTTCCAGTCTGGTCCGATAATTTCTTCAGATTTTTTTTTGAGCCAGTCCACCTCGCAGGTGAGCTGACCGACTTTACGCTCTAACTGGGCCACTCTCTCGTTCTTTTCTTCCAGTTCCTTTTCGGCTGAGGAGGGGCCTTTTTTAAACACCTCGGCAGCTCGTTCCAGAAACTCGCTTTTCCAGCGGCCGATAACCACAGGGCTTATACCATACTTAGCGGCGATTTCATTGACAGTGGAGGCTTCCTGCAACACCTCCAGGACCACCTTGCTTTTAAATTCGGCTGAATAATGGTTTCGCTTTTTCATGTTTCCAGTATAACTTACATTTTAAATTTTGTGTCTCACTCTATGGGAGCATTATAAATTGTCGATATCCCGGTTTGAACTTTTAGCATTAATGCTTTCTGAAAAGTTTCAAACCATTACCATGAGCAATCTGGCCCAGGGTATGTCTGTGCCCATGAGTACTGCCACCGGAATTGTCGACCGCCTGGTTAAAAAAGGACTGTTGCAAAGAGGCAGGAGTGAAGAAGACCGCAGAGTCGTAACGGTGTCCCTTACTGACAACGGCAAGGCTTTGGTAGAGGATTTGAAAGAACATTTTCATGATTTTCTTGACAGGGTACGGAGTTTGCTCACGGAAGAAGAATTTGAAACGGGTCTGAAATTAGTGCGGAAGGTAATACTAAAATTCCAAAAAAGCGCCCGGGACCCGGATGAAAAACCGGCACAACAGAGAAGAAGCATCGAAATAGAATAATGCAAAGTACTGTGTAAAATTTTTTCCATAAATATTTCGTAATATAAAATAATCATTAATCGAAATTTACGGTAAGGGTAATAAATGAATTGAAGATTTTAGGGGGAGTGCTAAGGGTGAGGATTATTCTCTACACAGGAAAAGGCGGTGTCGGGAAGACCAGTTTGGCCGCTGCAACTGCCGTTGCCTCTGCCGCATCGGGGGAAAAGACCATAGTGGTCAGCACGGACGCCGCACACAGCCTTGGTGATTCTTTTGACCTGGAACTTAAACTATGAGCCGGTAAAAATACGGGAAAACCTTTGGGCTCAGGAAATTAGCGCCTTGTTCAGCGCGGAGAAGAGCTGGGGCAAGGTGCAGGAATATCTTTCGGCACTGCTCATATCCCAGAATATAAAAGACATAACTGCCGATGAACTGGTTGTTTTCCCGGGACTGGAGGAGCTTTTCAGCTTGCTCGAAATCCTTAACCACTGCAAGGAAGGGAAATACGATGTTGTCATCGTCGACTGTGCTCCCACGGGTGAAACCCTCAGGTTGCTCAGTTTTCCCGATGTCCTCAGGTGGTGGCTGGAAAAGATCTTCCCGGTTGAAAAACTCCTTTTAAAAATTGCCCGCCCTATATCCAAACCGTTGTTTGGAGTGCCTCTGCCGGGTGATGATAACATGGTCAGTATTGCAGAGCTGTTTCAACAACTTAGGAAAATGCATGAGGTGTTGACCGACCAGGAGATTACTTCCGTCAGGATCGTGGTGAATCCGGAGAAAATGGTCATCAGGGAAGCCGAAAGGAGCTTTATGTATTTGAACCTGTATGGATTCAATACGGACGCCGTGATTGTCAACCGGTTGCTGCCTTCCGAAAACCTGGGACAGTACTTCGAAAAATGGGGGGAAGTTCACCATACCTACTTCCGGTACATCAAAGACCAGTTCAGTCCGGTACCTGTCTTTACCGTGCCGTTATTCATGGAGGAAGTGGTAGGTTTTGAAGCTCTTGAAAAAATGGGCAGTGCGTATTTTGGAAAAAAACCTCCCGAAAAGTTCTTTTTCTGCGGGCAAACACAAAAGATTAGGCAGGCTGAAAACGGCTATGTGTTGGAATTGACTCTGCCCTTTGTGGAGAAAGTGGATATCTCACTATCCCAGAAGGGGGATGAGCTGACCGTCAGGGTAGGAGATTATAAGCGAAATATCTTTTTGCCCCGTAAACTTCTGGGCAGGGACGCCGTTGGAGCGAAGTTAGATGCCGGCGTGTTGAAAATAAAGTTTGGGGGTATGAAAAATGGCGGACAGAGACTGCGGTGAATGCTTTGTTAAAACCTGCAGAAAATTCACCGGTTAATGGAAAAAAGAGCGCTTGGAAAACTGCCGGAAGAAGTGCGGGAGCCGCTGCTGGAAGCAAAAAGACAATTGCGCCTGATATTGCGAGGTTTGATCGGACACGTGCTTGGGGAGAAAAAGAAGAGGGAAATGAAAAATGAGACTAAATTACTATTTACCTAAATATGACTTTGTTGAAAAGCATAAAATCAATATTAATTCATCAAAGGAGAAGGTTTTTCAAGCTATTTGGAGTTTAGATATAAACAAATCAAAAATTATAAGAATACTATTTTCTCTACGGGGGATTTACGGCATGTTAGGTTTAGGTAAAAGACCGGCTAACCTAGAACATATTGGATTATCGTTTGAAGAATTGATCAAAAAGCCTGCCCTTTTCACGTTTGGCCGACCGGATTGTGGCAGCCTCACGCTTTCAGCAAAGGGATGAACAGAGAGGCATCGCCGGTATAGGCGGGGGCATTCTGGGAGGCATCTTAGGAGGGGACAGAGACTGATAACTTTAAAGCATCCCATTCATAGATCAACTATAGTATGGAAAAAAAATTGAACCCGACCCGGCCCGGGTTTATACGGCTTACCCCCGGGCCTATTTAAAGACTCTGTCAAGCTCTGCGCATAATCCTTCAAAAAAGTAGGACTGCACGATCTCGTGTTTTCTGTAAGTGATATTTCTGCTGATGTTTTTGTCTTCAAAAAGATAAACGGTAACTTCTTTGCTTATCGGGTTCACAATCCAGTATTCACTGACATCGCATGACATGTATAAGTCAAGCTTTTTTACCAAATCCTTGCTCCGCGTACTCTCTGACAAAATCTCCACCACAAGTGCCGGAATACCCTTGTAATAGTCGTTTTCATCCAACTTTTCCTCAAGGTCGCAAATGACCATGATATCGGGCTGGACAACATTAATATTCTCTGGGCTTCTTTTGAGTGTAATATCATAAGGGGCAATCAGGGTAATACACTTTTTCCCCTGAAACCAATTGTAAAAAATCACAAAAAGTTCGGTTAAAGTTGTCTGGTGCGCGGTTTTAGGTGAGGCCAGCTGGTATATCTCACCATCAATGTATTCGTATCTTTCTTCGGTATCTCTGGTCAATTCCAGAAACTCCTCGTAGGATGCCTTTCTGCCGCCGTAACCGTATACTACCGCCTTTTCCATTACCGTGCCGGGCACCGCGCCGTGATCTGAGACCACATCTCTTATGGCCGACAGTTTTGCTATTTCCATACCGTTTCGCGTAATTATGATATCCTCCTGCGCTGCAAGCATCAGGTATTTTCCGAAGTTGTTCTGCAACTCCGTTGAGTTGACTTTCATGAACGCACCTCCCGAAATAGCTATAATAGCTAAATTAGCTATTATAATTATAAGCCGCAGGGAAATCTGCGTCAAGGAGAATGGTTAATAAAGGTAACCCCTATACCGGGTGCCTTTAACATATTGTTGAAACGCACTTCATATTCGAACTTGAAACGCGTTAAAAAGGGATTCACCGTTTTTAACGCGATTTTGCCCTGGGAATGTTTTCTAAAGATAAGACCAAAGCAGTTGAGTTATTAAGCAAATATATGAATGAGCACGCTGAGGATAAATGTTTAGAAAATGATGAAAAATACCTAATGACAGACCAGGAAGTAAGATTGTATTTCGCCGGGTGTGGCCTCGTAAACATAAATGAACTGAAGCAGCTAATGATTCGTACCATTGCTTCATATTCCAAGTACCTCCACTTCTTCCTTTTTAGCCCTTATTATTATATATTACGTTTTTCTAAAGTCACAACCGCAAACATTTTTCAGAAACAAAAATGCGCCATGTAGTTTTCACTTCATGGCGCATCTTATTATTGGATTTCTGATTTTACTTTTGCAATAATTTTCTGTAAACTTTTGGATGATAAATAGTAAACTGCCGAAAGAGAATTTATGGATATTCCTTTTGTGAATTTTTCGTATATTTCCATGTTTCTAACAGCAATTTCCTCTTTGCTTTTAGTTTTTTCACCCCAGGTCTTTCTATTGCTTGCTTTCCTTGGAATATAAATGTATTCACCGTCAATGTAGTTTTGATTTTGTCTATTAATTCTTCCGGTAATACATCTACCGCTCTCATATAGCTCATTATGCTCCTCCTAATTTGATTATTTAGGAATGAGCAAAGGCTATACATATATCAAATTTTCGACGCTATGCGATAGCCTTTGCTATGCATAACGAACCGACTCCATGTTAATAAAATCCCACCCCTTTCGCAAATATTCTTCATGCGCAGAATTGGTTATTACCTATCATTTTTGTTTTTTACATACTTCATTGCCTGTTTCATTTCTCCCTTACTCCCGAACATTCTATTGATTTTTTCCTGTTCCAACTGACGGGGGTTTAGTCCTTCGTATACTATTTCCCTTTGCAGTTTCAAATAATTCTCGAAACGCTTTTCCGACAGCTCTCCTGCCTCAATTGCGTTTCTTACTGCGCAATCCGGTTCTGTAATATGGGAACAATCCTTATATTTGCACTTTGCGGCCAGCTCCTCTATATCTTCAAATGCCTTTGGAAGATTGCCGACATAAAGCTGTAATTCCCGCATACCGGGCGTATCAATTACTATGCCGCCGTTCGGCAGGAGAAGAAGCTGGCGGTGTGTCGTGGCGTGTCTCCCTCTGTCGTCATCTTCGCGGATTTCCTTTGTGGCAAGGACATCCTGCCCCATCAAGCGGTTAATAAGAGTTGACTTGCCAACTCCCGAAGAACCGATAAACGCGATGGTTTTGCCTTCGGCAATATAGGCGTTAACGCTCTGATAGCCATTTTCTTCCTTACAGGAGCATACAATTACGTCTGTTCCTACGCTTACCGATGCAATTTCAACAAGCCTCTGTTGCAAATCATCGCACAAATCCGCTTTTGTCAGAACAATAACAGGCGTTGCCATACTATCCCATGCAATCGACAAATACCGTTCCAGACGCCGCAAATTAAAATCGGCGTTTAATGACATACAGATCAAAACCACATCAATATTTGCCGCCACAATTTGTGTTGCATTAGATGTGCCTGCTGCCTTTCGCGTAAAAACGCTTTTGCGCCGCAGTATATGGTGAATAATTGCGTTTCCAGCATTGCCATCCATTCTATCAACCATTACCCAATCGCCGACAGCCGGAAAATCCATAGTGCCGTCTGCGGTATAAAACAGTTTTCCGGAAACGCTTGCCTGAAGCTCTCCTTGTTCGCCTATCACTTTGTACAAATTACGATGTTGCTCGGAAACCCTTGCCAGGAACGTCTCTTCATATAAAGTGGCTTCCTGCTCAAAACAGTCACTTAATCCATACCTTTTTAGATTTATATAATTCATTTTTTCCTCCAAAACATGTATTATAGAATATACTTTGGAGGGTTTTTAGATTAGTTTTCTATATCACCCTCCTTTATTAATGCAATTCCGACAGACTCTTTACGTAACATGAATCATTTCTCCTTTCTGTTTTAATATGATTATGATAGGAATTTGCTTTTTCCATCTCATTAATAACACAGTATATTACTACCCGTCAAACATAAAATTATAGGCGATTTATGCATAATTTATCGATAATTTTTCTAAAACCGTTACTTTACCGGTTTTATATGAACGATAGCCTGGCTGCTTCATCTATAAAGGATATGATGCGCATGGAGCCATTGCACTTGGGGCATAGCAACGGGCCGGTATGGTAAACCTTTTGAATCAGGCGGGCCCAGTTCCTGCGGAATGCCTTTTTTGAAATATCGTAATCAACTAGTGAAGGCACATGGTTGTCAGTCTCTGTTTTTTTGCGCATTCCCCGTGACTTGTTTGAATAGTACCCGTAATACCGGACAAGCTGTTCTCCCCTGTTGGGATAATAATATATACCACCAATGTTATCGAAGGCTACCACAGGCAGTTAAGAAAAGTAACCAAGACTAAAACAGCGTATCCCACGGATGATGCCCTAAGAAAGATAATTTACCTGGCTACCATTGAGGCCTCAAAAAAATGGACCATGCCTATTAGGGAATGGAAAAACTGCATATCGCAATTTGCAATCTATTTTGGTGATAGGCTAGAATCAGAGCTAACAGCGTAAAACATTATGGGGCTTCGCCCCAGAGTTTATCGCTTACGTTCTCCGCAGGAACAGTCATAAAAAAGGAAGCAGGGCAAAAAAGACTGCTGTCCCCGGCAGAACCCCACCCTGGCGCTCGGGTTACTCTCCAGTAGAGCCCTACCCTCCAGGTGGTTAAGAGCCAATATATAGGCTAACCAATTTTTCAGGAAAGTAAAACCATTTACACAAAATAATTTACACTCCCAAAAATTTAAGACCTCCGATTGCAGGAGGTCTTAAATTTGTTTTCTTAACTTTTCATATTCCTCTACAGAAACTTCAATATCTTTCAGTATTTTTCTTATTAAGCCTCTTGCCAGATCTTCGCCATGAAACGGGACAAGAGTTGTTCTTCCATCTCTATGCCTGAAGTGCTTATGACTACCTTTCTGCCTGATCTCCTTAAACCCCAGCATTTCTAATATTCTTAGCATGTCCTTAGAGGAAATTATGGTTAGCCTGCTCATATCACTATCTCAATCTGTTGAACACCTACAAACTCATTCTGCAGCAGTTCATCCTGTTCTACTTCCAGGCAAAGCTCAATGGCCTCTTTTATCCTTGGGAACAATTCTTCAACAGTCTTTGCCTGTGTATGGCAACCTCTTAGAGCTGGAACTGACCCAATATACATGCCATCTTCATCTTTTTCTATCAGGATTGTAAAATTATATTTTTTCATTACAATCACCTCACCTTTATTGTATCACAAATCTTTGGGAATGTTGATAATGTTTACTTGTAAACATTATCAACTATTTATGGTACGGCTCACCACGGTTTATCTTAAAGGCTCTGTACAACTGCTCCAGTAGAATAATCCGCCTTTCCTTATCTTGCGTCCTCTTAACACCCCGGCCTAATATTGTCGTCTCAATTTCAGACTTTTATACTCGCCGGTAAAACCAATACTTTGTAAAGCTTTTTTGTAGGGGCTTGCCAGGGCCGGTAGACCGTTAATGGATTCCACAACCACGCTTTTTAATGGATTAAACTCACGCGTCAAGAGAGTTTTACAAAAAGCAAAATACGCGGGTAAGGCCGGATCATCGGGTCCGGCTTTGATCAAAAGCTCTTTGCCGTTACGTTTGGCCACCACTTTCAACCGGGTGCCATGAAACACGACATAATTGGTTGGCAGATGGGCGGGAAGGTCTTCGTCTATACCGGGCAACTTGAGCCCGCAGGGCGATGCCGGGTCGGCCGCGTTCAGCCAGTAAATACTTTCCTCGTTTAATCCCTGGCGCAAGAAACGGTTTGCTTCCCGGGAAGCAAACTGTAAACCGGTGATTTGTTCAAAAAAATGCCCGGCATAAATCTCCCCGGAAAACTCCATGAGACGCAGTGCACGAAAAATTCGCCGCCACTGCATTTCGGGCATTTCCTGCTGGACCAGCTCACGGAAAAGCACGCCATAGCGGGAAAAAAGTTGACGGATTCTCTCTTTGACCATCTCCTCCCGCTCAATGAGATCCCGCTCTTCGCTTTCCGGCAAGGCATACCAGTTGCCGTGTAAAGGGCGCGAAGCAGACCAGCGGCTGTATCCCGCGCGGCGGCCGAAACCACGCTTATCTTCCGCCTGGAGGAGTGTAAATTTGGTGAGGATTCCCCTGCGTAACACGGCAAAACTATCGTTAGTGATGCTGCCCTGCCAAACATGCCTCCATAACCTTCGGGTCAGAACATCGCTGGGCAAACCCGTATGCCGGCTGAGCGCAAAGAAATCGTATTTGCCCCACGGATCCGGAAATAGAGTCCGCTCCTGCGCTTCATCTTCTTCTCCCTGAATCTCTTCGCCGGGGGGAAACAGCTCCAAGTCTTCGCGAAAGCAAAAGCCCAGCCGCTTGTTGCCGCGACCGAACCAAATCAGATCACTGGTTTGCATGAGGCTGTCCGTCCAGGCGGTATAATAGGGCTCCATGCGGGCGGGCAGAATGGCTTCCTCCCAAAGTTGGGCCTGGCTGACATAACCAAACAATTGTTCCAGGCGCTCCTGTAAATCCTCCATGGTGGTTCCTTTTTCCACAACCCCCTGGTGGGTCGCTAAAAACAAGGGCAACGCGGTCACCGGCAAAGGCTTGAATTCCGGCCGGCGGGCACGCCTGGCCATGGTAAACAAGCGCTCCAAATTTTCACGGTCACATACCTCTTCTTCGCGGGCTCCCTGAGTAAGCACATCCGCCACGATACATTCCTCTTCCAGCAAGGTGGCCAACACGGCCGCGCAAACTTCAGCCGGCAAACCAAGGCGCCGGCCGACAAAATCCCGGGACACGGGACCGTAGTAGGACAACCACTGGCTAACCAAGAGGGCGGTATCGCTCCTGAATTCCTCCGGCTCCGCGGCCGCCTCCTGTTCAAAAAGGGCGGCAGCCTTGTTCAGGCCTGCCGACAGCTGGCCGGCTGCCTGAGGGATTAAGGGGCGCAGGGAAAAGTCGGAAAAGCCGATACCCAAGCCGGCAGCGATTCTCGTTAGGATTTCCAGGGCACACAAGCCCGGCTGTTCCGTCTCCGGCAGGTGAAGCCAGGCCACCTTACCCCCCAGGGTGCTCTTAATCTTTTCTAAGGTTAAATTGTGATCGTTTGACTGATGATCCCGTTCCATGGCGGCGAAAAGGGAGGCCGCTTCATCAGCGGGAATGAAAAGGCGTTCTTTGATCCAGAGCAATAGTTCCTCCCCATCAGTGGGCGCATACCCCGGGGCGGTCCGCTTGAGCTTGCCGTCCAATTCCCGGACTAAGGCCTCCGGGATTTCGGGCCGTAAATGAGGTGAATACACCAGCTCTTTCAATAGCTCCTGGCTCAAGCCCGACTGCTTATCGGAAAAAGGTGTGTCGTCTTCATACATGTATTTGTTGATCTGGCGCCAGATCACATCAGACGCAAAGGGAGACGGTTGGTGAGTAACTGTTTCGCTTATACTGATCCGGCCATCGTTTATTTCGTCCAGCAGTTGTTTGACCGTTTCCAAATCGAATTCGTCCTTAAGGCAGGTGCGCCAGGTCTCAAGCATGATGGGAAAATCGGCATACGGTGTGACCGCCGCCATCAATTTTTTGGCCCTGAGGCGGTTGAGCCACAAGGGCATGCGCTTTTTGAAATTGGCCCTGGGCAACAGCAGGGCACGTCCCGCGTTTTCCCGAAATTTGGCTCCGAAAAAGCCTGAGCTTTCCAATTTGCTCCGCAAAAGAGTCTCCAGATTTTGGGGCAAGACCAGGGAGAAAAGATCCATCAGCGCAAAACTGTGGGGCAGCATTAACATGATGCTGTTGTTGCTGACATAAATCTCCAGTGGGTAGCCGAACTTTCGCTCCCAGGCGGCGGCCAAAGCCATGGCCAAAGGCCGGTTGACTTTGCCGCCCCAAAGCGTATGCACAATAACCTGTTTGCTGTCCGCCGTGTTCAGGGGGTCTGCAAAGTGTTCAATTAAAATATGATGACGGTGGGGCAAGGGCCGGCCCGTCACTTCTTTTGCCGTTCAAGAAATTCAATGAGCCGTTCGACCGCGTATGCGGACCAGGCGTGGGTCGCCGGCTGATGCGCGAACGATTCCGTTTCCAGGTTTTTATCCGCCTCTTCCAAAAAGAGGCCTATTTTTTCGGAATAAAAGAAATCCCGGTTTTGCTCTTCCGCCCGCCAGAAGGGTATGATGTTAATTGTCCGGTCACCGGGAATCACTTCCACATCATTGTGCGTAACGCGCATAATCCGCCATACCTGGGTGCCCAGCATGAAGGTTTCGCCAACGCTCCGCTCCCAAACAAACTCCTCATCCAGTTCACCGATCTTGGCCTTGGTGTCCATCAGGCGGAGATCATAGTAACCCCTGTCAGGGATGGTGCCGCCTCCCAGGTAGACCAGGCGGGCCACCCCGTCACGGGCCTTGACCGTATGGTCCAGCTTATCCAAAATGATGCGAGGGTTAAGTTCGCGCAAGCGGGTATCCGCATAGCGGCCCGCCAACATTTCAAGCAGCAGGTCATAACTCTTCCGGGACAGGTTGCGATAGGGATAACTGGTCTTGAGGAAGGCGTATAGCTCATCCACGTCCCAGGTTTCAACGGCGGTCATGGACAAAAGCACTTGCGCCAGCACATCCAAGGGCGCTTCAATAGGGGCGATGGGTTCAATCCCGGCCGCGGGCAGGTTGCGTGAAGCCACCGCGGCTTCCACAAAATCGCGTCCGCAAATGGGAAACAAAATTCCCCGGCTCACCTGGCCCACCCCGTGGCCGGCCCGGCCAATCCTTTGGATGGCAGCAGTCAGCGAGGGCGGGGTTTGCACCAAAAGCACAGCATCCAGTTCGCCAATATCGATCCCCAATTCGAGGGAATTGGTGGCCACAATCCCCTTCAGTTCACCGTTTTTAAGTTTGTGTTCCACCGCCAGGCGGAGTTCCCGGGCCAGTGAGCCATGGTGAGAATAAACCAGGGGCTCGCCCGCGGCATCATTGATATAGCGGGTCAGTTTTTCAACTGTCCGTCGGTTGTTGCAAAACACCAGGGTGGCGGTATTTTCGCGAATCACCTTCGTCAAGGCAGCAGCTAATGTCTGCCAGAGGGCGTCCTGCTCCACCCCCTCCACTCCGTCATTGTTCTGTTCAATAGCGTCAACGGTTAGGTTATAGTGTTTTTTGACAGCCGACCTCAGGATAACCACCGGCCGCTTTTCATAACGGTAATCCTCGCCGCTTTGGTATGCCTTCAAGCCGCCCACAAAATCGGCCACAGGTTCCAGGGGGCGGACCGTGGCGGATAAGGCGATCCTTTGGAATTCACCCGCCAAAGGAATAAGCCGGTCCACCGCCGTGATCAGATGGGTGCCCCGTTTGCTGTCCAGGACGGCATGAATTTCGTCCAGTATAACCGATTCCACCCCGCTTAAAATCATGCGGTTGTTTTTGGAACTGAGCAGCAGGTTGAGACTCTCAGGTGTGGTGATCAGGATCTCAGGCGGCCTGCGCAGCATCTGTTGGCGTTCGTTTTGCGGGGTGTCACCACTGCGGGTGAGTATCCGGATAGGGGGAAACATCTCACCCGCCTCTGTAAAATACGTCCGCAGCTCCTTGAGGGGCTTCAGCAGGTTGCGCTGCACGTCGTTGTTGAGGGCCTTCAGGGGCGAAACATACAAGACCCGTACCCGTCCACCCGGCCAATCCCCGGTAATTAGCTTTTGCAGTGCCCAGAGAAAGGCGGTCAGGGTTTTGCCACTGCCCGTGGGAGCAGTGATTAGGACATGCTCGCCTTTGGCAACGCGGGGCCAGGCTTGGACCTGAATATCGGCAGGCATGCCCACCTTTTCGGCAAACCATTTGCGGATAAGCGGATGAAACAGATCGAAAACCGGGTGATCCATGGCCCCACCTTTCTTCCCTTCGGGATGGAGGTTCCTTCATTATTCCTGACAATCTCCTCGTTCCTATAGCCAGGAAAAAGTCTGGTAGGAATAAAACGGAAGCAATCAGCACGAGGTAAAGGGAAAGACTATAATATATCAGGAGAACCGTCCCCTTAAAATACTTGCATATTCCGCTTACACTTTTCTTACTTTACTCTTCTTGGCGAAAAAAATACAGCCTTAGCATAAGTTATCTCAAGCTGAAAACGTTGTCAATAAACCAGTCCCACTGATAATTCCCAATCCGGCAACCGGGCCGGTATTCGATTCAGTTCTACCAGGTCCACCGGCTGAGCAATGAAATGAAAAGAAAGGATTTTAGAGAGCAAGGAGCTTATGGAAATGTTGGCTGCCATGCTTTGAGAGTTTCAGATGTCAAATGTCAAGACCTGACCCTGAGACGCGCGGCAAAGAGGCTGAGCGGGAGAAAAACTGCCTGACAGGTATCTTAATTCAAACCACATTACCGCAAAACAAAGAATATGTAAAAAAAGCGTAGTATTCAGGGACATTCAGTATAAAATCCGGTGAATCCGCACGGCACAGACGCTGATATTCCGCCCAATCCTCCGGTGCAACGTCAGCATGGGCTTCCCCCCAACGCATTTGAAAAAGTTCAATCAAGGCGTTTCGCATTTCAGAACTTAATGGGGCGTAAATATCACTCACGAAGGTCCGGACCGTCGGTTCTATCAAACCCGCCCGATGAAACCATCCCAAAGCGCGCATGAAATGCAAATCAGGTTTCATACCTGTTGCAAACGGAGCAATCCCCGAAGCGGTTGCATTTAACTGGGCCTCCAGCATTGGATATCCAGGCAGCAGCATTTGAGAAGACCAGATAAGAATAAATACGATGCCGCCCGGCTTCACCACCCTGGCAAGCTCCTTTAACAAGAGCACGGGGTCAAGGCGCACAACACCAACGAAATCCATGCTGCAGACCCAGTCAAAGGAGTTTTCATCGAAAGGAAGTCTGCTTGCGTCACCCTCCTTGAATGAAATCCTGTCCTCCAGGACGGACTTCGAGGCTAATGAGCGTGCCTTGACCAGGAACTCCTTAGTTGTATCAAGTCCTATGATATGTCCGGCAGGTCCTGCCGCCTCCGCCAGCAAAAGAGTATACAACCCAATTCCGCACCCTGCATCCAGGCCATAGCTTCCTGCAGGAAGTCGCATCGTATCTATTGCAGTTCTAATAACAGGCTCCCTCAACGGATTTGACAGATACAGCCTCTTTAAATATTGATCTATATCAGTCATCCTATTTTGTTTCATTTCAAACATCTCCCGTCTCCAGCGAATTTAAGCCACAGCAACAGTTGGGAATTTATAAATCTACTTCTAGCATCCAGGCGCCTTGCGGCAAGTTAAACGTCAGTGCCGTGATTCCTACGGTTCTCTGGGGGTATTTGACGGTGTAACAGTAGTCAAAACGGTTTGGCGTTTACCGTTGGTTTTAACAATGGTTATTACAGTATTTTTATTTCTCACCTGGAAAACCACCTCATCATCAACGCGGTTAATGCGTAAGAACTTCTCAATGCCATCCACTTTCCGGTTGCACCTATCCAGGTGATCATTTAAAAACAGTTATTTTTGTTTATGCTTCAGGGTAATTAGGACTATCTCAGGCCTTGCAAAAAATCTGACCGGAGGAGTTATCGTCCCTACTCCGTTGGTTATTAAAACATTCGTAAATTTTGTATATACCATACCCGTCCTGTATTTCTGGCCATATGCCGATGGTACCAGCGGCGCCCACAATCCAAAAAGCGTTACCTGACCACCATGCGTGTGCCCGCTTAAAACTAAATCAATATAATGTCCGCTTATTTTTTCCGCAAAATCAGGATTATGAGAAACCAGGATGACAAAATCCTCTTCCTTAACATCATGGATGGTGGGATAAATATCCTGAGCATCTTCCCAGAACTCCCCAACCCCGCCGATCTTTATTTTTTCACTGCCTTTGCGGATCCATCCGGCTTGATTGTCGATGAGAGTTATTTCTGATTTTTTCATGCATTCTCTCGTCAGGGCAGCCCCTTCCCAATGATCATGGTTGCCGAGAACCCCGAATTTGCCGGTATCCGCCTTCAGGTTTTTTAGTTCATCAAAGCAAGGAGCTATATATTTGGGGTCCCTGTGAACATAATCGCCGCCCAGGATAACAATATCGGGATCCAATTCATTGACTTTACCCACCAAGCTGCGAACTCTGTTCCGAGAGAAAAAAGGCCCGTGGTGAATATCAGATATGAATGCGATTTTGGTACCGTCAAAAGAACCAGGGATATCTTTATCGTCAATGTCAACTCTCTTTATTATTAACCAATATGGTTCACACAGGGAATAAGAGAACAGTGCAATTAACAATAAAATCGAATAACAAGTCATTTTTCTGATGCTTATTTTCTTCATAAATACCCCTTGTGGAATACGTTTATCAGCAAATCACTCAGGTACATTAAATCCCTTCGCCTCTGGAAGCTGTGTATTCCCCTGTGGTTGTGGAAGCTGGATAAGAGGGAAATTCATCTTGTAGACTCAAAGCCTTAATTCTTTTGGGCAGGTTCGGGTGTGACGAAACGATTTCAGAAAACCAGACCCAGAAGCCACGTTCGTTCTCCGCCTGGCCAATGTATTCTTGAAGGTTGACGTTACGATATAGCTTTTTCCCGGCAGCCAAAATAAGGAGCCCTAAAGCGGCGCCGTCCGGCCGAAAGTGAGCGCCAAAACGATCGCAGGTATATTCACAGGCCCGGGAATAAGCTGAACCCAAAAACGGAATGATCATGGCGGGATACAGGAGCCAAAGCTTGGTGAGATGTTTGCGTTTGAGATGCGCTAACTCATGACATATGATGAAAGCAAGAGCAGATTCCTTTTCGTACGCGAGTTCAAACACATCGGAATAAATAATTACAAAGTTTCTACCGAGAAATCTTGTAGCAAAAGCATTTAGCAAACCGCCGGCCTGCAAAACATAAACGGACGGAACCGGGCTGAGCCCCATTTGATTGGCATATTGCTCCGTAAGACGATAGACTTCAGGGAATTGCTTTTCAGACACACGAATACCATTACCTCTGAGAGCGCCGATAAACAACCCGTGGAGAATTAGTGTAATAATCATCCCTGCCACTAAGTATCCTATCCCTGCAATCGAAAAAATAAGAATAAGATAGCCTATCAGACTAATTACCAGTAAGATGCGGAAATAAATTTTTTCTTTCGGATGCACTAATGACTCCATAGCAGTTGCAAACCTCCTTTTTTGATGCGCAATGATTATATAGGACACGATAAGCTAGTTAATCCTATGCCTTAATCCTAAAAAGCGCCCGTTATCACATTTAGATATTTCTGCAAATATTTGCGCCTTCCTTCCATTTCCACCAATATCTATTAATATTATTATAGACTGGGAATCAGGAAACCGTTCGAAACCACTAGAAAGTCGGGCTTTTTGCCAAAAATGAATGCGCAAACTTATGCTACCGTGTTCATTTGGCTAAAAAGTATTTTCCCAGCAATTACGAACGGTTCCTTTATAATCATTTTCTATTCATTCGACTTTTCCAATCTTTGTGCAATAAGGTAGATCCGGAAAAATTTCAATTCGACGATTCCGGCTGTATCCGCTTGCTCCTTAATACTCTCCTTGACAAGATGACGAAATGCTTTTCTTCAGCGGCAACGAAGTTAGGACAATACATCGCAGTGGCGGGAGCCTGGATACCCATCCGCCCGCCGGGCTTAAGGGCTTCAAGACACTGCTCCAATGTCTTCTTGGGGTTAAGGAACCACTGAAATGCAGAGTTGCAATAAATAACATCAAATCTATTTGTAAATCCCAGGTTTTCGGCATCTTTTACAAAATAGTTTACATTGGGCAGATCACTATTGGAACGAATTGCTTCTTTAACCATACCTTCAGAAATATCAATTCCTACCACCTTACCATCGGTAAGGCTGGCTATTTTCCGGGTTACGTTACCAGGTCCGCAACATAAATCAAGTACATCCTCATTTTCCTGAATGGAAATAAGTTTTAGCAACACCTCTGACGCTGATTTTTGAACCAACGCGTTCTGTTCGCAAGTGGCAGCCTTTAAATTGAAATTACTATAGGGCATATTGTTCCCTCCTGTTTCTTTTTAATTAACACAGTTAATTTTAAGTTAACTTAAGGCTAAAAAATAGGTATAATAATGAAAGGTATTTAAACTTCTCTATTTGAGCCGAAACCATCCCCAGATTCATGCAATTCAAGAACGAGTCAGGGAATCGTCCCCTGACTCATTCCATCAAAGCATGCAGGTCCTGGTCGAAGATCTCCCTTTTCTGATCGGCCAGTTGCAGAAAACTCTGATATACCGTCTCCAGGTCCTCCCGCCCTACATGATAGCCCAGTTCCCCCAGCCTGTGCTTGAGCGCGTGCCTGCCTGACCTGGCACTCAAAACAATCCTGTTCCTGGGGACGCCAACCACGTCCGGGTTAATAATTTCGTAAGTCGTCCTCTCCTTTAATATACCGTCCTGGTGAATACCCGAGGCGTGCATAAAGGCATTGGCTCCCACGATGGCTTTATGGCTGGGCACCGGCACTCCGCTGATCCGTGATACAAGCCTGCTGGTGGCCGATATCTCCCGGGTATTTACCCCCATCTCAACCCCGTACCGGCCGCGCTGTGTATATATTGCCATAACCACTTCTTCCAGAGAGGTATTGCCGGCCCGCTCCCCTATTCCATTGATGGTACCCTCTACCTGGCTTGCGCCCGCCTTTATTCCTGCCAAGGCGTTGGCGGTGGCCATCCCCAGATCGTTGTGGCAGTGGATACTGACCACGGCCCGCCCGATATTTCTGACATGATTCATGACATAGGAAACCAGTTCACCATATTCCCAGGGGGTGGCGTAACCAACGGTGTCCGGGATGTTGACCACCGTCGCCCCGGCCTCAATGACCTTTTCCAGAACCCGCACCAGAAAGGGAGGATCGCTGCGGAAAGCATCCTCCGCATAAAATTCAACGTCCCCCACGTATTTTTTGGAGCGCTTGACCGCTGCCACCGCAGCTTCAATCACCTGATCGGGAGAAAGCCGCAACTTTCGTTCCATATGCACCGGGGATACCGCTATCCCGGTGTGGATTCTCGGGTACTCAGCCTCCCGCAGCGCCTCGGCGCAGCAGTCGATATCCCGCTCCACTGTCCGGGAGAGGCCGCATATGATCGCCCCTTTCACCTCCCGGGCGATGGTCCGCACCGAATCCAGATCTCCGGGCGAAGAGGCCGGAAAACCTGCTTCGATAATATCTACACCAAGCTTTACCAGCTGCTTTCCTATCTCCAGCTTCTCGTTAACGTTCAACGTTATTCCCAGCGACTGTTCTCCATCCCTGAGGGTGGTATCGAATATATAGAGCCTGCGCACCTAAAATCTCCTCCGTCTAAGGTAAGGGGACACACCTTCTTGGATAATCTAATCCCCTTACTTATTAATTTTTTTCGAGAAGGAATGTCTCCAATTTGTGTTAGGGGACATTCCTTTTTGGATTTTCTAAAACGTCTTACATATAGACTTTTTTCGGGAAGGAATGTCCCCAATTTGTTTAAATTATTTTCCCGTCTGGAATTCATAAGGTCGCTAAGGTCAGGTTCCATCGAACCACCCCCTCCCGATGTAAATTAAAAAACCCCTCGCCTCACAATATGAGACGAAGGGTTTACCTCCGCGGTACCACTCAATTTAACGGCATAAAAGCCGTTCTCTTAAAAAGATACGGGATTAAAAAATCCGATATCTCCTTCCTTTTAACGGCGGAAGATCCCGTCCGGGCCTACTTTCCAAAGGATTTCGGTCGGCTACTCCAAAGGAGAGTTCTGCGCCTTGCCTTTGACCGCCTCGCACCAACCGGCGGCTCTCTGAACCAGCAAGATAAACGCTTACTATTCCCTGTCATCGTCATTTTGAAATATTATTAGGATTTTACCAGCATGAGACGCAACTGTCAACAGGTGGGTTGTCCTTAAATCTTTTACATATTATTTTTAGTTTGTTCCGCCTGCTGCAGTCCGGTCCGAATTGTCTTTACCGGTCTCGCCATGATCATTTTCGTCTGGTGATTCCTTAATTTCAGCGCCGGCTTTCTTTTCCGGTTTGGCGGAAGTTACACCAGCCCTTAACGCGGGATACCTTTTTTCCTGCAATCCGGAAGATACCCCGCCCACCCCTATTAACCCACTTTCCATCAGCCCGGTCATATATTCCCGCCATACCGGGGCAACCAGATCGCCCCCACTATAGCTGCCTATAGGACTGTTGTCTGTATTTCCCGCCCACACGCCGGTTACAAGCTCCTTGTTGTACCCCAGAAACCATACGCATCTGCTATTGTCGGTGGTTCCGGTTTTTCCAGCCGCCCCGCCGGGTATACGCGCGCCGGTTCCGGTGCCGCCGGTAACCACCCGGGTTAGCATAGCGTTCATATCCGCCGCCACCCCGGCCGGGTAAACTTGTCTCTCCGCAACCTTATGGCGGTACAACACCTGGCCGGAAGCATCCTCCACCCATGACACAAGGTAGGGCTGATAATACTCGCCCCCTGCGGCAAAGGGTACATAGGCCGCCGTCAGTTCCAGGAGACTTACACCATAGGTCATACCGCCAAGGGCCAGAGACAAATTGGCGTCTTCCGCCGCCAGCGAGCTGATACCAAGCTGCCTGAGGTTTTCTATGGCCTCTGCCGGCCCCATCATGTTCACCAACTCAACCGCGGATACGTTAACAGAATACTTAAGGGCATCCCTGACGGATATTTTACCGTTCATATTGCTCTTAACCAGGTATTTACCAAAAGACCTGGTGCCCGCATTGATAAGTGAAGAAGGACTGATAAGTCCCTTTTCCATGGCGGCAGCGTAATGCAGAGGCTTAATGGCTGAACCAGGCTGCCTGGGAATAACGGCCATATTGTTTTGGTCGATTTTAAAATTAATCCCTCCCACCAGGGCCATCACGGCCCCGCTACGTGGATTAATTGAAACTATGGACATATTGGTGGCGTTTATTTTGCTGGTTTTAAAGCGCTCCACGCTTTTCTGCACCACTTGCTCAGCCCGGGCTTGCATAGCCGGAGTCAGAGTTGTGTGTATGCTCAGCCCGCCACGATATAGCTTTTCCCTGCCGAACCTGGATGTTAACTGCTTAATCACCTCAGTGGTAAAATATGGGTATCTTAATAACTGCAAATCCTCCTGAGACCTGCTAAAAACGGGTGTTTCCCCCTTGAAGTTTATTTTATCTTCGTGGGAGACAAAGCCCATTACCTCCATCCGGTCCAACACGTCATTACGCCTGTCACATAATGCTTCAATATTGGTATAGGGGTCATAGTAACCAGGGGATCTAAGTATAGCAGCCAGTACGGAAGCCTCGCGCACACCCAGTTCCGCTGCGTGCTTGCTAAAATATTTTTGCGCCGCAGCCTCCACCCCGTAGCAGCCGTTGCCAAAATATACCTCGTTGAGGTACATTTCAAGTATTTGGTCTTTGCTAAATTTCTTTTCAAAGGCTACGGCCAGCATTATTTCGTTAATCTTTCTGCTGAATGTCTTTTCGTCGCTAAGGAACAGCTTGCGGACCAGCTGCTGGGTGATGGTGCTACCCCCTTGCAGCGTTTCCCCGCTCTGATAATTAATCCAGAAGGCCCTGATCATCCCGCTGACATCTGCTCCGAAATGTTCATAAAAACGGTGGTCCTCGATGGCAATTACCGATTGTATCATGACCGGTGATATGCGGTCCAGAGGCACGAAAACCCTGTTGTAATCATACAATTCGGTTATCAATGATCCATCAGCTGCGTATATGTAGCTCTTGCCCGCTGTGCTGTACTGGTAATCCCGGATGCGGTACTGTTCCGCTATCAAATTGTAATAATTATAACCGCTATACATACAAAAAATTGCAGCCCCGGTAATAAAGCCACAAAAAACCAGTAGTAACCTTACATATAACTTTTTCAATCCTGCCGGGACCTCTGCATGGCAAGTCCCGCCGCCCTCCCTATATCATATAATAAATCCGTGATTACACACCGGCGCCATACATCAATTTGTACTGTTTGATAAGAAAGTGAGACACCATGTCTCCCACCGCCACTATATCCTCGGAATGTAGAAAACTATTAGCCGAGGCATCGAAAAGGATGTTTGCCGAGCCCTCCATTTCATCGTCCTGCAGCCATATTTTCACCGTTACCGGAAACTTCGGCAAAAAGAAGAACCTGGCGCATACATCGGCATTTTCCTCCAGCTCTGCTCCCAGTTCCAGGCAGGCTTTGGCTATTTTTTCTGCAGGCTCCCCGCCAAGCCGCCTGGCCAGCGGCAAACATCCGTCCTTCTTTAAATGTGTCTGCCGGATCACCCGCCACACCATGTCCCTGTAATACAATAGTAAACTTTACCATCTCCGGAATCAACAAAAATATAATTTCAGGCAATGTGCCCGGCACAGGCCAAAAATCAAGGGAGAAATCTATTCTTTTGGGTATACTATCAACGTCAGAAAAGACCATATGATGGAAGGACTGGCCAATGATTCGTGAAGAAAGGTTAAAGCTCATCCGGCAGTTGGAAGAATTGCGCGGAAGCACGGTTATCTGCTATATCACCGGAGAGCGCGAAAATGTCAATACACGGATTGCCCCGGATGTAATACCGGTGTTTTACAGGCACCTAGAGCAAAGCGAAAAGCGGGATAAAATAGAATTGTTTCTTTACACCCGGGGCGGCGATGTGCTGACGCCCTGGAGGTTGGTACACCTGATCCGTGAATATACCGGGCATTTCAACGTGCTTGTTCCATTCCGGGCATCCAGCGCGGGAACACTGTTATGTCTGGGAGCCAACGAAATTGTCATGACCAAGATGGGTGAACTGGGACCTATCGACCCCAGCGTGGTAAATGCTTTTAATCCCCAGGACCCTGTAAACCCGGCGGCCCGGGTCCCAGTCAATGTGGAGGACGTTTATTCCTATCTGGCCCTGGCCCGGGAAAAGGGTGGGCTAAACAGCGATACTGCCCTGGCCCAGGCCTTTACCCTGCTGGCGGAACGCATCCACCCCCTGGCCCTGGGCAATGTCCACCGCAACTATCTGCTGATCCGCTCCCTGGCTTATAAGATGCTGCGCCTGCGCTGCAATTACTGCGAGCCGGAAAAACTGAAAAGCATCGTGGATAACCTGACGGAAAAGCTATACGCCCATAACCATATGGTCTCCCGGCGCGAAGCGGTAGAAGAAATAGGGCTGCACATCTCCGTTCCATCCGGGGAGGAGGAAAGTTTGCTGTGGGAACTGTACAAGGGATACACCGAGGAATTGAAATTCGATGAACCTTTTAACCCCATAGATATACTTCAGGGAAATCAGAACGAATTCGAAGTGGCGGGGGGGATCGTGGAATCAGCCTTCGGTCTGGACGCATTCACTTACAGGGGAATTGTGGAACGAACAGACTATCCCGATAAGGAAGGAACTAATGTCAACATCATGCAGCAGGGCTGGAAAACGGTGATATGACCGGAAAAACAATATGTTCATGGGGGTAAGCACAGTGAATGTGTACAACAAAAGAACTGAACAGATGGTCTTTCTATACCATACTGGGAAACCGAAATATTTCCTGCTTACCGGCGGCTCCGGACTGCCCTCGGCTGATTTTAAATTTCCTTTGCGCGCAGGCCGGCAGGAAGCGGGGATGGTGGTAAACAATCCCGACAATATCATATAATTGTTAAGATCAAGTAAAGTGTATACAAAAAAACAATTGTTTTTCGTTGACAAACTGTGCTGGCCCGAAGGAATTTTTCATAAAATGGAGAACTATGCCAATATTGCTATTTTAAATAATTAATTGACAGAAAGGAAAATTATGGCTGAATCTTCGCTGTCAACATATAAATCTACGATCATGGTGGTTGACGATTCCAAATACATACGTTTAAAACTTCGCCAGTTCCTGGAAGAAGACGGCTTTTCCGTAATTGAAGCGGGAGATGGTGAAGATGCCCTGAATTTATATCAGCAACGGCAGCCGGACTTAATCCTCATGGCCTGCGTTATGCCTATAATAGACGGATTCACCGCCTGTTCCAGACTGCAGCAACTCCCCGGCGGCAGCACTACACCGGTGATTATGATCACCGGCCTTGAAGACGCGAACGCCGTAGATCTGGCCTTTGCTTCAGGGGCTACGGACTACATAACCAAGCCAATAAACTGGGCCGTTCTACGTCAGAGAGTGCGCAGGCTTACCCGAGCCAGGCGAACCGAGGTATCCCTGGACCAGAGCGAAGCATTTGCCCAATCTATTATCAGTAATGCCCTGGATGGAATTATCACCCTGGACTCCCTGGGACTAATCAAATCCTTTAACCCAGCCGCAGAAGTAATTCTCGGCTACAGTTCCCAGGACGCCATAGGAAAAAATATCGATTGCGTTATGCCCAGATTCAGTGAGCGCTATCAAATATTCTTTAGCGGCCCACAATCAGGCAGCGAATATCAAACCGGCAGCATTTTGGAAGCAGCAGGTATCAACAATAAGGGCTCAGTCATCAACCTTGAGCTGACACTGAGCCGTTTTACCGTCCACCAGCAAAATTTTTATATAGTTATCTTCCGGGATGTAACCCACCGTAAACTGGTGGAGGAGGAACTCCGGGAAAGCAGGGAAAAATACCGTACCCTGACCGAAAATACCTATGATCTGATTAGCGAGTTAGCCACCGACGGAAATTATCTCTATCTCACTCCCAATTTCAAGGAAGTTCTGGGCTACAACACCAGCGAATTGCTGGGTAAGACTTTCATTGACTTTATACACCCGGAAGACCGCCCGGCAGTTATTACCGGCTTCAAACGGGCCATTGAAAACCGGGCCTCGGAACAGATAGTATTCAGGTTTTCACATAAAAATGGAGAGTTGCGCTGGTTTGAGAGCACAGCCAAAACATACCGGACCAAGACAGGTGAAACCCGGGGAGTGTTCGTATCCAGAGATATCACCGAAAGGCAGCGCTATGAAGAAACAATCCGCCATCAGGCTTTCCACGACGCCCTAACCGACCTGCCCAACCGGCTGCTTTTCAAGGACCGGTTATCTCTGGCCATAGCGCACGCCAGACGCAACAAGATGATGCTGGCCGTACTGCTGCTTGATCTGGACAGATTCAAACTAATCAACGATACCCTGGGACATGCTACAGGCGACAAATTGCTACAGCAAATTGCCGAACGACTGACCAACTCCCTGCGTGAAGACGATACCGTGGCCCGCCAGGGGGGTGATGAATTCCTGCTGCTCCTGCCGGAGATTATTAAAATCGAGGACGCCGCCAAGCTAGCCCAGAAATTAATGGAACAGATCAGGCAGCCATTATTTATCGACGACCACGAACTGTATATTACCGCCAGCATGGGTATAGTTCTTTATCCTAACGACGGCAGGGATATTGAGATACTGTTGAAAAACGCCGACACCGCCATGTACCGGGCCAAGGAGCAGGGCAGAAACAATTACCAGCTATATACACCAACCATGAATGCCCGGGCCTTTGAGCGTCTTACCCTGGAAAACAGCCTGCGCCGGGCGCTGGAGAGAAACGAGTTTACCGTGTATTACCAGCCTAAGGTGGATATACAAAACAGGCAAGTGGCAGGAGTGGAGGCACTGGTGCGCTGGCAGCACCCCGAACTGGGGCTAATTCTGCCGGGCGATTTTATACCGGTAGCCGAGGATACCGGACTGATTGTGCCCATTGGAGAGTGGGTTCTACACACCGCCTGCGCCCAGAACAAAGCCTGGCAGGACGCAGGCTATCCACCGGTTAGGATGGCCGTGAACCTTTCCGCCCGGCAATTCCAGCTACAAAACCTGGTACAAACGGTAGCAGGAGTATTGATTGCAACCGGACTGGACCCCAGTTGGCTGGAACTGGAGATAACCGAAAGTATTGCCATGCAGAATGCGGAATTTACCATAAAGACGCTGAATGATCTCAAAGAGATGGGCATACAAATTTCCATAGACGATTTCGGCACCGGCTATTCATCTTTAAGCTATCTGAAACGTTTTCCCATCAATAATCTAAAAATTGATAAATCCTTTGTCCAGGAAATTAACACCGACCACGACAATGCCGCTATCGCCTCGGCGGTGATTGTATTGGGACAAAGCCTGAATCTCGGAGTAATTGCGGAAGGCGTGGAAACAGAAGAACAACTGAATTTTCTCAGGGAGCAAAACTGCGACGAAATACAGGGCTACCTCTTCGGCAAGCCCCTGCCGGCAATTGAAATGGAAAATATTCTTATGCAAGGACATGTTTTTCAATAAATTATTCCGGAATAGCACGGACTACCGTTCTGGTTCCCTCCAGTTTCATTATTTCCACTCTTGTTCCCGGTGCGATGTATTCCCCCCTGGTCACCACATCAAGGCGCTTGCCGTTTAAATCCATGGAGCCGGCAGGCCTTAGCGGCGTAAGGGCCGTACCGATCATACCGGGTGCCACCGCAAGTTCAGATACCGGAGCAACGTAGCCTGATTCTTTCTTTTGCCTGTCCTCCAGGGTCATGCGCTGCCACAGCCGTAATTTTGAAAAAATTTTTATCCCCGCCGCAAACAACACCACCGTAGCTATCAGCGCCACCACCAGCGACTCCGTGGCCTGGGTAAAGTCCACCGACAGCAGTAATACTCCCCAGCCAAGCAAAATAATGCCGGCTACCCCGGCAACACCAAAACCGGGCACGATGAGAATCTCCGCCAGCAAGGCGATTAATCCCAACATAAACGCCAGTACTGCCAACCATGTCAATAATTCCTGGGACACCTCGACACCCCCTGCTGAATAGTTACAATTTCACATATAAATGCCCGGCATTCCGCCGGGCATTGTTTGCCTTTTCATTGCGGCCGTTCAGCGGCCTGCCTGATTAAAAGCAGCTCTGGCAATTAATGAAACTTGCGCTTTCTGGCTGCTTCCGATTTTTTCTTACGTTTTACGCTGGGTTTTTCATAGTGTTCATGTTTCCTGGCCTCCGCCAGCACGCCTGCCTTCTGACATGTGCGTTTGAAGCGTCGGAGGGCGCTGTCTAGTGTCTCATTTTTACCGACACGTACCTCTGCCATGCTTTTTCCCTCCCTCCGCCAAACCGTAAACCTGGTATACCATATAAATACTGCACCACCCTGAAAATTAACAACACCTTATTATTATACTATTGCCATCAATAACCGTCAACTAGCCCGGAGGCCAATGTAGCGGCCTTCCGGCCATCAAATGATAGTGAATATGCATTACCAGCTGACCGCCATCCTGATTACAGTTACTGATTAGGCGAAAACCCTTCTCCAGGCCCAGCTTGCGCCCTAACTCGGCGGCTACCAGTTGCACGTCTCCCAGCAGTCCGGCGTCCTCCTGTTGCAAATCAAAAAAGGTAGGTATGTGCTTTTTGGGGATTAGCAAGAGGTGTACAGGAGCTGCCGGGTGGATTTCCTTGAAAACCAGGACGGTTTCATTTTCGTATACCACTTCGGCCGGAATTTCTTTGTTTATAATTTTGCAAAAGATACAGTCCTGCATCATAACACCTCCCCCCGGTAACATTTTCCCTTAGTAATGGGATTCTTTTGGCCGCAGCGTACCCCCGCGAAATATTTGATATCATCCTGATAGTGGCGTGTAATTTTATTTTATTCAACACCAACCCTTTAACTCCTTCAAGAGGATTAAATTATTCTGCCAGTCAGGTGCATACCTTTTAATACCTCAATATAAACTTTTATTATTTTTCCCCTTAAATTATTATTACCGGAAAAAACAACTTTAAGGTAATTATCTGTATATCCCTGGTAAAGGTCATTGTCCGCATCATAATACTCCTCCGCCAAAACCTCCTGTGTGGTGGCAATAAATTTTTTGGCATACGCAGCCGTCATTTTTTCACCCAGGGTAATTAGCATCCTGCTGCGCTCATCTTTTACAGGGGGCTCTACCTGCCCCGGAAAATCAGCGGCGGGAGTACCCCTGCGGGGAGAGTATTTAAACACATGCATACCGGCAAACCCGCTGGCCTGTACAAAATTATACGTGTTTTGAAACTGTTCCTCCGTTTCGCCGGGGAAGCCCACTATGACGTCAGTTGTAATAGCCACCCCGGGCACCCGGCAGTGAAGTTTTTCCACGAGCTTCTGAAAACCGGAAGTGGTATAATGACGGCGCATATTTTTTAGAATGGTGTCATCCCCGCTTTGCAGAGGTATATGTATATGCCGGCATACCGGCGGACCGGATGCAAAAACATCGATTAATCCGTCGTTAAAATCCATCGGCTCAACGGAACTCAGGCGAATTCTGGCCAGACCCGGTATGGTTGACAAGCGGCGCAACAGGTCCGCCAGGCTTATATGCTGATTAGAATCCTGCCCGTAGGCACCGGTGTGGATGCCCGTAAGCACAATTTCCTGAAAACCGCCGGCCACAAGCCTGCCGGCCTCTTCCAAAACGTTTTTCGGCCTGCGACTTTTTAACGCCCCCCTGGCGTAGGGAATGATGCAGTAGGAGCAATAATTATTACAGCCCTCCTGAATTTTTAAGAAAGCCCTGACCCGCCCCGTATAAGCCACCGCCGGGAGTTCCTCAAACTCCCTGACAGCGAAGACATCCCCCACCGTACTGATCCGGCCACCCTTGGCCGTGCCCTCCACCAGTTCCACCATCCTGCTTCTGTCGACGGTGCCCACCACCAGATCCACCCCGGGTATTTCCATTACCTCGCCGGGGGAGGTCTGGGCATAACAGCCGGTCACCACCACCAGCCCTTCCGGGTTAACCCTCACGGCACGCCGGATAAACTGTCTGGATTTTTTATCACTCAGGTGGGTCACGGTGCAGGTGTTAATTATATATATATCCGCAGGCCCGTCAAAATCTACTGTTTGGTAGCCAGCGGCCCTAAACATGCCGGCAATGGCATTTGACTCGTACTGGTTGACCTTACACCCAAGAGTGGTGATAGCCACCGTTTTTCCGACCACGATCCCTAACCTCCGGCTTACAAAGAATAACTTTTTTAATCAACCCAGATCTCCCCACCTGAACATCACCGCGGCCAGACAGGCGAGTCCGGCGGTCTCAGTCCTCAGTATTCTTGGTCCCAACGAGACGGCAACGGCTCCCCGGCGCACCGCCTGTTCAACCTCCTCCGGATCGAAACCGCCTTCCGGACCGATCATAATAAAAACTTCCAGGGGAGAGTCTCCGGCTATAATTTCTTTGAGTGAGCAGGTATGCTCATCCTCCCAGGGGAGCAAAAATAATGCCCCCCCGGGAATGGACGCCATTGCCGCCGCAAAATTTTCCGGGGCGCGAACCACGGGAACCAGCGGTCTCCGGCACTGTTTGGCCGCCTCCATAGCTACCCGCTGCCATCTTTCCCGCCTGGCCCCAGCCTTTTCCCCGGTCAGTTGAACCACCGATCGCTGGCAGGCCACCGGAATTATTTCAGATATCCCCAGTTCGGTTGCCTTTTGGATGATTAACTCCATTTTTTCCCCTTTGGGCAGCCCCTGCAGCAGGGTAACCCTGACCGGAGGCTCCCCCGGAGGCTCATAAACTTCCAGCCTGGAACAGATAACGGTGTCCCTTTCTATGACCTCTATACGGGCCCGGGCGGCCATCCCACTGCCGTCCAGCAGTTCGATCACCTCACCGGGTCCCAGGCGCAGTACCCGGGTTATATGCTTCACATCCGGGCCGGTAACAATTATTTTATCTTTCCCGAGATCCCCCGGGGCAACAAAGAATCTGTGCATAGTAAGCATCCTATATCTGAAAAATAATTTAAAGTCTGGCCAGAAAGGCTGTCCATTCTCCGTCCCGGCGGCTGTCTAGCACTGTGAAGCCGTTTGCCGCCAGAGCAGCCCCGACCTCGTCTTCACGCCCCTGGTAGATGCCGGAGGAAATGAATAGACCGCCAGCATTTAATATGGAAGCGGCGGTGGGAGCCAGCACTATAATTACGTCCGCTACAATATTGGCCACGATAATGTCTGCCGGCCGTTCAACAGAATCCAGTAGATTTCCTTCCACCACCCTTACCGTACCTGCCACACCGTTCAGTTCCACGTTTTCCCGGGCTACCCTGACGGCCACGGCGTCCATATCCACGGCCAGCACCCGGGCAGCACCCAGCCTGGCCGCAGCCACGGCCAGAATACCAGACCCCGTGCCCACATCATAAACAATTTCCCCGCCCCGGATAACTTCCTCCAACAGTTTCAAACAAAGTAAGGTGGAGGGATGCGTACCGCAGCCGAAGGCCATGCCCGGGTCCATCTCCAGCACCACTTTACCGGATTCGGGTATATAATTTTCCCAGGAAGGTTTCACTACCAGTTTCTCTCCTACCTTAGTGGTATGGTAGTATTTCTTCCAGTTATTGGCCCAGTCGGCATCCTCCAACTCCCGGGTGGAAATTTCAGGGGAAGGCTGCAGGCGGAGGGCTAACAGGGCGTTACGAAGTTGTTCTACCCGCTCCTCCAGGCCAGGTTCCACGGGAAGATAACCCTTTACGGACAGTAATTCCGGAGGCGCTGCGCCAGCTTGCAGGGCAACCTCTTCAGGGCCCTTTTGCAAGGCCAGATTATAAATTAAGGCGGGGTCCTCAATGACAACCCCGCCGGTACCCAAATCAACAAATATTTCCGAAACCGGCTCCAGCCCCTCCGGGGTGGTGCGAACGGTTATTTCCAGCCATTTCAATATAAATTTCCCCTATCCCATAAAAGCATCCTTTACTTTTTCAAACAGATTTTTTTCTACTCCTGCAGGTTTTTCTCCATTCAATAGGGCAAATTCCCGTAAAACTTCCTTTTGCTTGTCGGTAAGCTTGGTGGGGGTTACCACTTTCACACGCACATGCTGGTCTCCCCTGCCGTAGCCGCTGACATCCGGTATCCCCGTACCCCGCAGCCGGAAAACAGTCCCGTGCTGGGTGCCCTCGGGCACCCTGACTTTGGCTGTTCCCTCCAGGGTGGGGACTTCTATCTCATCTCCCAGGGCTGCCTGAGCGAAGGATACAGGAACCTCGCAGACCACATCGTTACCTTCCCTGGTAAATATTTTATGCGGCTTAACGTAAAGATAAACGTATAAATCTCCCCTGGGACCTCCCCTGGAGCCGGTTTCCCCTTCTCCGGAAACTCTGAGCCTGGTGCCGCTGTCGACTCCGGCCGGTATTTTTACATGTATGCTGCGGTTGCGCCTGACCTGGCCGGCCCCGTGACAGGTGGCGCAGGGCTTTTCAATAATTTTCCCGGTGCCGTGACAACGGTCGCAGGTTCTGCTCTGAATCATCCTTCCGAAGGGTGTACTCTGGGCGAACTGAATTTGTCCCTGTCCGTTACAGGTGGGGCAGGTGTTGGCCGATGTTCCCGGGGCGGCGCCAGACCCGCCGCAGGTCCCGCACTCCTCGGTACGAGGAACTTTTAAATCCCTTTCCAGACCAAAGGCCGCTTCTTTAAAAGAAATCTCTACATCTATCCTCAAGTCGGCGCCCCTTTCAGGACCCCTGCGCTGACGGCCCCCAGCGCCGAAAAACATATCAAAAATATCACCAAGACCACCAAAATCGGCGTTAAAACCTCCAAAGCCGCTGCCAAAACCCTGGCCGTCGGCTCCGGCATGGCCAAAGCGGTCATAGCCGGCCCGCTTTTCCGGGTCGCTCAATACCTCGTACGCTTCCGCCATCTCTTTAAATTTCGCCTCAGCAGTCTTATCCCCGGGATTAGCATCGGGGTGGTACTGGCGTGCCAGCTTACGGAATGCTTTTTTGATTTCATCGGCCGTAGCCTGCTTTGTTACGCCCAAAACCTCATAATAGTCGCGCTTAGACACGGTGATGGCACCACCTTTATAAACATTACAGGGAGGGCCGCCTTTTACGACCCTCCGTATATCAGCATACCACAATCAAATTATACAGTAAATGCCTGACATACAAGCTGACGGAGCAAGACGCCGGTTCCCGTACTTAACCTTCAATCCTTATTTGTTTTCATCCTTCACTTCAAAGTCAGCATCAACAACATTATCCTTCTGATCGCTCCCCGCGCCCGCACCGCAGCCCCCCGCGCCGCAGCCTCCCTGGCCTTCCTGTGCCTGCTGCTGGTACATGGCGGATGTCATCTCATACAGCGGTTTGGAAAGGTTTTCAGTTTTTTGCTTGATATCATCCATATCGCTGCCCTTTAATGCTTCTTTGAGTTCCTCCACGGCTTTGTTGACATTATCTACCTGGGTCTTATCGGCCTTGTCGCCAAGGTCCTTGACGGTTTTTTCAGCCTGGTAAATCATACTGTCGGCCTGATTGCGCAACTCAACCTCTTCCTTACGTTTGCGGTCTTCCTCAGCGTTGGCCTCGGCATCCTTGACCATCTGGTCGATTTCCTGGTCGCTTAAACCTTTGCCTCCAGTTATGGTGATTTTCTGCTCGTTACCGGAACCCATATCTTTAGCAGATACATTTACTATGCCGTTAACATCAATATCGAACTTGACCTCAATTTGCGGTACCCCTCTGGGCGCCGGGGGTATGCCCGCCAGTTGAAATTTACCCAGTGTTTTATTGCCCGCCGCCATCTGCCTTTCGCCCTGCATAACGTGGATTTCCACACTGGTCTGCCCGTCAGCGGCGGTGGAAAAAATTTGACTCTTGGATGAGGGTATGGTGGTATTGCGCTCAATGAGCCTGGTAAAAACCCCACCCAGGGTTTCGATACCCAGAGAAAGAGGCGTTACATCAAGCAGCAGCACATCCTTTACCTCACCGGCCAGTACGCCGGCCTGGATGGCAGCCCCCAGGGCCACGCACTCGTCGGGGTTAATGCCCTTATGGGGCTCTTTGTTCAGGTATTTACGGATGGCTTCCTGCACTGCCGGAATCCTGGTGGAGCCGCCTACCAGCAATACCTTGTGGATGTCCTTGGGCTCCAGTCCGGCGTCGGACATGGCCTGCCTGGTGGGGCCCATAGTTTTTTCCACCAGGTCGGCGGTAAGCTCTTCAAATTTTGACCTGCTCAGGGTTAAATCCAGGTGCTTGGGGCCCGAGGCGTCGGCGGTGATAAAGGGCAGGTTGATATTGGAGGTGGCTACGCCGCTTAACTCGACTTTGGCCTTTTCCGCAGCCTCGTTCAGGCGCTGCATGGCCATGCGGTCGTTGCTCAAGTCTATGCCGCTGTCCTTTTTAAATTCCGCCACCATCCAGTCTATGATCCTCTGGTCAAAATCGTCTCCACCCAGCCGGTTGTTACCGCTGGTGGCCTTGACCTCAAATACGCCTTCACCCAATTCCAGAATGGATACATCGAAGGTGCCGCCACCCAAATCGAATACCAGTATGGTCTGGTCTTCCCCCTTATCCAGCCCGTAAGCCAGTGCCGCAGCGGTGGGTTCATTGATAATTCTCAGCACTTCCAGGCCGGCGACTTTACCCGCATCCTTGGTTGCCTGGCGCTGGGCATCGGTAAAATAAGCAGGTGTGGTAATTACCGCCTGGGTTACTTTGGAGCCCAGGTAGGCTTCGGCATCGGTTTTTAATTTCTGCAGAATCATGGCAGAAATTTCCTGCGGGGTGTATTCCTTGCCATCAATATTTACTTTATGTGCTGAGCCCATGTGCCTCTTGATGGAGCTTACAGTACGGTCGGGATTGCTCACCGCCTGCCTTTTAGCCACCTGGCCCACCAGACGCTCACCGGTTTTGGAGAAACCGACCACCGAAGGTGTGGTCCTGCCGCCCTCGGCGTTGGGTATAACTACTGCCTCCCCGCCTTCCATAACTGCCACGCAGGAGTTTGTGGTACCAAGGTCTATACCTATAACTTTACTCATTCCTATACCTCCCAATATATTGCAACTTTATTTTTTATTAACCCTGCTCAAGCTTTGGCCACCTTGACCATGGCCGGACGTATAACCTTGCCCTTCAGGCAATAACCGCACCTCAACTCCTGGGTAACGGTATTGTCCGGATGTTCCCCGGCCGGCTCCTGCATTACCGCCTCGTGCCTGGTGGGGTCAAACTCCTCGCCCTCCGCATCAACCTTTTTAAGGCCTTCCCTGTTCAAAATGTCTTCAATCTGACGGTAAATCATTTCAACCCCTTCTATAACCTTACGGGGATCATCATCCCTGGCCTCCAGTGCCCTCTGAAAATTATCCATTACCGGCAGGAGGGCGACAATAAGCTGTTCTGAAGCATATTTGTAAAAGTCTTCTTTTTCCTTTTGGGTCCTGCGGCGAAAGTTTTCAAAATCCGCCTGCAGCCTCACCAGGCGATTATAATAGTCCTCCGCCCTGGCAGTCTCCTGCCCCAGCAGTTTTTTTAGTTTCTCTTCCTCAGTCAGATTTTCCTCCGGAGCATCACCGGCCTGCTCTGTCTGAGCATCACCGGCGCTATCATCCACCGGCACGGCTACATCCTCACCCTGTCCGGAGGCGTTTTCCACAGCCTCCGTTTCGGCAACAACCTCAGCATCCGGACCGTTTTGAACATCGTTTTTAAACATTGGCTTTTCACCCCTCAAATTTTAAAGGTGTCCCGCTAAACCTCTAGACTATCTTTTTTTACTTCACGCTTTTTTATAATTGTATCTATTCTAAGGATGGCCTCGGCTATTTCCCCGGCGGCTTTCAGGGCATAGGTTTTTACCAGGGTCGGGTCCATCACGCCCAGTTCATACATATCGCATATATTACCGGTATCACAGTCTACGGCCAGAGAAGGCTTGCCCGTTTCAGCCTGGGCCGCCAGCACATCCCCCAGCTTTTCCAGGGGGTTGAAGCCGGCATTGGCCACGATTTGGGCCATTGGTCTTTTCAATGCCTCCAATACGCAGTCCACGCCGTAGGCCGCCATGCCCCGCATGCCTGCCCTGACTTTTTCCACATCGGGAACGGCTGCCATTTCCACCGCTCCTCCTCCCGGAATGACGCCACCCTTTACTGCAGCCTGAACCGCGGAGGCCGCGTCCTTGGCAATACGTTCACGCTCGCCAACCACTTCCGAGGTGGCAGCGCCAACCAGCACGGTGGCCATGGGCTTGCCGCTGCCCTCCAGTATCCAAACCTGTTCAAGCTTTTCATCATTATAGGCCCGTAAGGCTTTACCCAGGTATTGTTTCAAAATCCCGGCGTCCTTTTTCAGCCCGGTGCGCTTAATCATGCGGGCTCCGGTGTGTTCCGCTGCCTTGCGCAGTTCCCTGGCTGAGACCCGCTGCACCACCATGATGCCGGCGTCGGTAAGCATTTCCTCCGCCGTATCATCCACTCCCCGGTCCACCAGCACCAATCCTACACCAATTTCGATTATTTTTTGGACGCCCTGCCGGTGCTGATTCTGTAGCTCAAGATAACGGGCAAAGCCGGCCTCAGTGGCCAGGGCCTCTTCTTCAATTTCCTCGGGTTCCAGGGCATCATCAATAATTAATACCGCCGGCGCACAAATTTCAACCGGCATATGGCGGTTCATCTTTTCCTTATTAATTATAACCCCCATAAAAACCTGGTTATCCGCGCCTTCCTCCGCTGCCACCGTATCGGACAGCTTAAAGGCCCGGTCGTTTAACTTTTCCTTGCCCACCAGGGCTGCCGCCCTCACCACCAGATCAGCTATATCCTGGTGCTCGCGCCCTGCTACCAGCGCCACTTGCAGTAGCACTGGGTCGTCAGTGTCCTCCACCGGCCTGGAATAATCCTCTATGGCCTGCAGGCCCCGTTTTATCCCGGCCCTCAAACCTTCTATCACCCGGGCCACCGGCACCCCCCTGGCAACCTGATCTACACCGGTGCTCACCAGAGCCCCGGCCATCACCGTGGCGGTGGTGGTACCGTCTCCTATTTCTTCCTGCTGCGCCCTGGCGATATTGATCAGCATCCTGGCAGCGGGATGGTTGGCCTCCATCATGGTCAGTATGGTTACCCCGTCGTTGGTTATAACCACCTCTCCGAACTGGTCCACCAACATGGTGTCCAGCCCCTTGGGGCCGAGGGTGCCCTCCACAGCAGAGGAAATGGCCCTGATGGCATTGGCATTGGTGACCAGTGCAGCCAGGCGTTCATCCACCTCCGAGCCGGTACTGGCCTGTTGTTTTAAACTCAATGAACTTAAATCCCCCTTGCTTATTTCCAGCCCCGGGACATCTTTTCCAGGGTCTGGGACAAATTTCTGGTCATGCACTCCACGATGCTCACCACCCGGGCATAATCCATCCTGGTGGGACCCAGCACGCCAATAGTACCCAGCTGCGTATCACCGATACGGTAGGCAGCAGTTACCATGCTGCATTCCTTCATTTCGTCACGGTTAATTTCCTCCCCAATGCGGACGGTTACCCCATCGGGATCGGTGTTTCTTTCCAGCAGGCTATAAAACATTTCCTCCTGCTCCAGCAGGCTTAAAAGCGTTTTAACCTTATCCACGTTATTGAATTCGGGCTGGTTGAGTATATTGAATACTCCTCCCAGATAAATCTTTTCCTCGCCGTCAAGATCAAAACTGTCCTTGATCAGGTACATGGCTAGGTCAAGTAGATTTCTGTGCTTGGATAACTCAAAATATATTTCTTTTATCAGGGTGAGTTTTATACTGTCCATATTGTGACCCTGCAGTTTGGCATTAAAAACCTGGGAAATGGTATCAAGATCGGATTGGGTTATACCCCCGGCCACCTCGATAATCCGGTGGTGCACCGCACCGGTGTTCATCACCACCACTACCATAGCCGAACCAGGGTTCATCAACACCATCTGAACATGTTTAAAAGAACCGGCGGCCCTTGGCCTAACCACCACCGCCGCATAACTGGTTATCTGTGACAGCAGGTTGCCAGTACGCTGAACCACCTGTCCTACGTCTCTGACCTTGTCCTCGTAGCCGCGGCGGATCATCTCCTCTTCCCTGTTGGACAGGCTGTGCTTTTTCATGAGAAAATCCACGTAATAGCGGTATCCCATATGCGATGGCACCCTGCCCGCCGAAGTGTGGGGCTGCTCAATGAAACCCATTTCCTCTAAATCCGCCATCTCATTGCGGATTGTGGCCGGGCTCACGCCCATTTCGTATTTTCGGGCAATGGTCCTGGAACCCACCGGCTCTGCCGTGGCGATAAAGTCAGTGATAAGCGCCATCAGCACCTGCTGTTTCCGGGTATCCATTTTCATTTTTGAGCTCACCTCTTTTTGTTAGCACTCTAACGTGTCGAGTGCCAACCTCTACGTTAAAAAATATCACCGGCTGTAAATTTTGTCAAGGTATTAAAGGAAACAGCCAAGCCGCAAAAAACCCGAACCCATATCAAAAGCATGTCCCGATTTTTTGCATTTTAAAAATAATTCCACAGGAATGAGAAAACAAAAACAAACCTGCGGACGACAATACTGCCCGTACTAAAAAGTTATGTACACATTATAAATAATTACATCGCCAAACGGCCAATAGCATAGTTTAACGGATTGCTGCATACTCAATACCGGGGCTGCACTGCCGCTTAAAGCCAATAACCATCACTACAACTAAATTTTGTAACCCGGCAGCTAATCCTTTCCTTATAATATAAAAAATAATATAAAAAACCACATGATTCGGAGGGACAAATGAGCGAAAAATGTTCTAAATGCGGAGCTCATATTAACGGTCACCACGCCGCCGGCAGTGTTGAAAACGGTGTAAAACTGTGCCTGAAGTGCCTATTGGAGCATTTTAAAGTGAAGGCGGCACAATGATAAATCTCCACGCCGCTGGCGGGAAGCAGGACAGACCGGCAAAGGGCGGCTGTCTTTCAAACGAATTCCGAGAAAACCCTGTTACCCAGAGCAATCCCCCTCTCTGTAAGGCGCAATCTGCCCTGCCGGCGGATCAGCAGGCCGTCCCCTACCAGCTTATTAACCTGCTCTCCGTAAATACTTTCTACATCCTTGCCAAACCGGAGCCTGAAATCTTCCAGATTTAAGCCCTCAATCAGTCTCAGTCCCAGGAAAACGGTCTCCGCCATGGCAGTCTCCTGATTGTTACTGCGGGCGCTCAATATGGGAAAACTGCCGGAGTTTACACTCTCTTCATACAATCCAAGGGAAGATTCATTGGCAAATCTGGCCCCCCATAAATACGAATGGGCGGCCGGCCCCAGCCCGAGGTAGTGCCCGTTGCGCCAGTAGCCCAGATTATGCTGACATTCCCTGCCGGGTAAGGCATAATTGGAAATCTCATAATGGCGGTAGCCTTTTTTCCTAAGTATTTGCATGGTGTCCGTGAACATCTCAGCCTCGTCATCCTCGTCACAGGGAGATAATTCACCAGCCGCGATCTTCCCCGCCAGAGGTGTGCCTTCCTCTATCTGCAGGCCATACGCGGAAATATGCTGCAACCCCAGCCCGGCCACGGCATTAAGGCAGGATTTCCATTCCCCCGTCGACTGACCCGGCAGGCCAAAAATCAAGTCTGCTCCGATATTATCAAAGCCTGCCTCCGCAGCCGTCTCCACTGCCTCAACAGCCTGACTGAAGGTGTGTATCCTGCCCAGATTACAGAGATGTTTGCCGCTGCACGACTGCACTCCGATACTAATCCTGTTCACTCCCGCCCGGCGCAGGGCTGTCAGTTTCTCTCTGTCCACAGTGCCAGGATTGGCCTCCACGGTTATTTCCCTCACAGCAGACAAATCAAAATGCTTGATAATGAAGTTTATAATCTCCACCAAATCTTCCGTTGCCAGACAGGTGGGCGTGCCTCCCCCGATATACAGAGTGGCTGCCCGCTTCTCCTCCCTGGTCAGCATGCCGGCGTAAAACCGGGCCTCCCGGGCCAGGGCGGACAGATACCGCTGCACCTTCTCCCGATCATAAACATAGGAAACAAAATCGCAATAATAGCATTTTTTGATACAGAAAGGAACGTGGACGTATATACCCATGGCATTATAAACATCATTTCCGGCCAAAAGCGACCACCTCCAGTCTATAAGGTCAAAGGTCTAAAGTCCAATGTCTAAGGTCTTTGGACTTTTGACTTTGGACTTTTTTTAAACCAATAAAGAAAGCCTCTTACAAAAGTATGAGGCTTCAAAGTACCGCTAAATATTATTTATCCTCTATACTCAGCACGGCCATAAAGGCCTCCTGGGGAATCTCCACGCTCCCCACCTGCTTCATGCGCTTTTTCCCCTCTTTTTGCTTCTCTAGAAGTTTGCGCTTTCTGGTGATGTCGCCGCCGTAACACTTGGCCAGAACGTCTTTACGCCGGGCCTTGATGGTTTCCCGGGAGATAATTTTACTGCCGATGGCCGCCTGAACCGGCACATCGAACAACTGGCGGGGTATTAGACCCCTAAGTTTCTCCACCAACTGACGGCCCCGGAAGTAGGCTTTGTCCTGGTGAACTATGCAGGTCAGGGCGTCCAGGGGATCGCCGTTGATCATAATGTCCAGCTTCACCAGCTTGCTCTCGCAGTACCCTGCCAAATCGTAGTCCAGGGAAGCATAGCCCCGGCTGCGGGATTTCAACTGGTCGAAAAAGTCAAATATTATTTCGCTCAGGGGGAGTTGATAAGACAACATTACTCTATTTTCCCCCATGTATTCCATGTTTTTAAAAGTACCGCGGCGGTCCTGGGATAGATCCATCACGGTTCCGACAAAATCCTTGGGCACCATAATAGTGGCGGTAACATAGGGCTCTTCCATTTTTTCTATTTTCCCCTGGGGTGGCATTTTGGTGGGATTATCTATTTCCAGCACCTCGCCCGCCGTGGTGGTAATGCGGTACACTACGCTGGGGGCGGTGGTGATAAGATTGAGGTTATATTCCCGCTCCAGCCTCTCCTGCATAATTTCCATATGCAAAAGACCCAGGAAACCGCAACGGAAACCAAATCCCAGCGCCTCGGAAGTTTCTGGCTCGTAAGCCAGGGAGGCGTCATTAAGCTTGAGTTTGTCCAGAGAGTCCCTTAAATCGTCATAATCCACGTTGTCAATGGGATACAAACCGCAATAAACCATGGGGGTAACCTTGCGGTAACCCGGCAGGGGCTTCGGGGCAGGGTTGTCCGCATCGGTCACGGTGTCCCCCACCTGGCAGTCTTTCACATTCTTGATGCTGGCAGCCAGAAAACCCACTTCGCCTACTTCGAGAGCGTCCACCGCAGTCATGGCCGGGCGGAATACGCCCACTTCATTGAGCTCAAATTCCTTCCCGGTGGCCATCATCCTTACGCGCATGCCCTTTTCCAGCCTGCCGTGCAAAACCCGGACGTAGGCAATAACTCCCTTGTAGGAGTCGTAATGGGAGTCAAATATAAGGGCCTGCAGGGGAAGGTTATCGTCTCCCGCCGGAGGAGGAATTTTGCGCACTATTTGCTCCAGCACCTCTTCCACACCGGTGCCCAATTTGGCAGACACCAGCACCGCATCGGAAGCGTCAAGACCTATGACATCCTCTATTTCTTTTTTCACTCGCTCCGGCTCGGCGCTGGGCAGGTCTATTTTATTGATTACGATTATTATTTCAAGATTATTTTCAATGGCCAGGTACACATTGGCAAGGGTTTGAGCCTCAATGCCCTGAGCGGCATCAACCACCAGCAAAGCCCCCTCGCAGGCGGCCAGGCTCCGGGATACCTCATAGGTAAAATCCACATGTCCCGGGGTGTCGATAAGGTTAAGCCGGTATTCCCTGCCGTCCGCGGCCCGGTAATCCAGCCTCACAGCCTGCATTTTTATGGTAATGCCCCGCTCCCGCTCCAGGTCCATCTTATCCAGTACCTGTTCGGTCATCTCCCTCTGGCTTAACGCGCCGGTTATTTCCAGAATTCTGTCTGCCAGGGTGGACTTACCGTGATCTATATGGGCAATTATACAAAAGTTGCGAATATGCTTCCGTTCTTTCCCCAAAACAGCCCTGCCTCCTATTGAATAGCCGGTTTTTCACTAACGAGATATTATATCATTAATTGTTTTCCATTATCAACAGATTGCACAGGCATAAAAATAATCCTGTTCCTTAACAGGATCAAAGGTTTGTTGACATACCCCGGCCCCGTGTTTCCCGCCTGGTTTCAGGTCTTAAACGGCTGGCAAGTCGCCAATGATTCCCGCAGCAGTGAACAATTCCTTGCAGAATTTATAGCCATGGTAATAATAATCACCAGCGATCCGTAAAAACTCTTCCCAGGCATTGTTTAAGTTTTCCATAATAGCGTTCACGAACTCTGAGCTTTCACCTTGCAGTGAACTGTATTCAGTAGTCGCAAACCTTTCCGCCTCCAATAAGATTTCACCCGCTGCCGGCGTCAACTTAGCCGGCGGTAATGTAACGTAGAATGATTTTTCCAGAATCACAAAATGCCATTTGTCCGGTTCCACTCTGCAAACGCTGCACAAGGTATAAGGGTTGTGCGGCCTGACCATATGGTTCACGGCATCCAGGGAAACCTGCACGCCGAAAAAAACCAGGCCTGTAAATATGCCCATCAATGCGGGTATAAAATAGCTGTTGCGCGTCATGGTAAAAACCCCCGGATTTATTACCATTATTGTCCTGTTCCCCTTTTTTTATACCGAATCAAACTGCACCGGACTATTCCGGGTTATTGTCCTCATAATTTTCGGGATCTGCCTGGATCTCAGCATCCTGATGAACGCTTGCCTTTACCCCCTCCTGCTCCGGGTCCGGTGTTTTTCCGGCCCCGGGTGCTGCCGGCTTAACCTTGTCCGGGGCTATGTCCCGCATTTTTCCGGCGATAATTCCTGCCAGCATTCTGGCGCTACGCTCCGCCTCTTCGGTGGAATTGCTGACGCTGCCCATCTCCACCAGGATGGCCCGGGGGTGCAGAAACTGGTTATAGCGCCCCTCCTTGACCTTCACTCCGCAGCACAGCCCTGGGTACTCCTTTTCAAGCTGGTCGGCAAGTTCCCTGGCAAAGTCGTAATTCTGTTTCCAGGTGGGAAAAGGCGCTCTGGCGCCGGACCCCACCACAAACATAATCGGGGCGCACTCCTGGCCCTTCACCTTTACCAGGCTGTTTTGCCTTGACTTGCCCGCATCCCGGTGAATATCCAGCAATATTTGGATCTCGGGGTTATCTTCCAGCAATGACCGGGCGTCTTTTTCCGACTCCGCGTATGACGTGCTGTATTTTGCGTCATTAATCCTGGTGGAATGGGCTACCCTCATGCCATAGACATCTTCCAGCTCCTTTTTCAGCGCCTCACCCGCCGTTACTACACCGCCCCTTTTACCGGTAAGGCGCTCGGTTCCGTCGGAAAGAGCGTAAGTCTCACCGGTATGAGTGTGATAAATGCCCACCAGTGCCTTTTCGGTAAGTCCGGGGGATGAGGGTGGTTGATTGCTTTCATTTTCCCGGGGGTCCACCACAACAACCAGCGCTTCCGGGTCGTAACCTCTTAAAACAGAAATCTCATTTTGTACCAGTTCCAGCGGCGTACCCATTTTCACCCTAAAGGGAGCCAGCAGGGCGGAAAACAACGAGCGCGGGGTGACAAGCTCAGGTATGTCCTCTCCGCTTCCCGCCCAGGCCAAAACAGGAATACCAGCCCGTAAAAGACCCCTCGGATCCCTCTCGCTGCAGCGAAACGCCAGGTCAGTGCCCTTCTCCGCAAGAGATATCAAAGAACCATAAAGGGCCTGACGAACCGGCTGATAAGATAGCCCCAGCAGCAGGGTTATAATAATTATGCCGCAGGCCGACAGATTGGTTACCCGGCGCAGGGCATAGCGGTTTCTGTGCATATAATAACGGAGCCTGTACAATATCATGACCCCTTTCCGGTTATCCCTAAATTCTATGAACGGCAAAAGCTGATTATGAAACCCCATACCTAGCCGGTTAATTAAATATCTGATATATACACTGCCATTACTGCACCCCCTTGGGGAAATCATTTCACTCCCGGCCATCCATCAGGCGGCCGGCTTTCTTTCTGCCCAGCCGGATACCCCCTGCCCTACAAACTGCCCTAGAATTTTGAAAATCAGTCGTCGCACCGCAGGGCGGTTTTTTTGTTTACCACAGGCAAGCAGCACAGGCAAGCAGGGACGGTTCTTGCCTTGCCAGGTAAATATTGCCAAGACAAGACAGAACCGTCCCCAACTTGATCTCCAAACATATACTTGTCAAACATGATGACTTTGGCAACAAATGAAGCTAATGAAAAAGAGAGTATGCAAAAAACAGATACATTGGTCTGCCGTCTCCCTGTCTCTTTTTTCATTTATATCTGACGTATTCCAGCCCTGCTTTGAAATGGGCAATCTGACGGAGCTTCATAAATCGTATTATAGTTGAATAATGCATCACGATAACAGTAACCTTTTTCATAGTGGCATTTTTCAAAATCAGGGCATTTTTCACACGCTGTATTTTTAAATAATTCCCTAGGGGCATATAGAAAATCAAGCATCTTTTTTGAATGCCATACTTCGTTCAAGCTTTGCTCCACTAAATTTCCCATAACGTATTCCGGTCTGTGCGGAATCTGTTCGCACAGGATCACATCTCCGTTGGGTTTTAGTAGTAAGCTGGCACGCCCACCTGAGCAGATAGAACGGGACTCCCATTGTTCCTTGCTTCTTTTGATTGCTCCCCGGTTTTTTTATCCTCCTGGAATGTAAACGAGATTTATGGGTATTCCTTGCGTAAGAGGGCTGCAGTCTCTATAAAGCGCAGTTTATTTTCTAGAGAAAGAAATAGAGATTCATCATGCCTGAAATTGCTGCGTCCATATTGTACAAACTGGAATTCTGTAATGCCCATCCCGGAAAATTTTTCAACTATCTCCTTGGTGCATCAGCATTAAAGCTTGTCAAAACGCATTTGATTCTAGGAATTAGCCCTGCCTTGATACAGTTTTTTACACTTGAAACGGTACTTTTTAGGTAATCCTTGCGTCGTACAAGAAAGCTTGCTATTTCATTATCAGCACTATCGATACTTATCTGAAAAATACGTTTCAAGTGGGGATGGACATTTTGGGTTCCGATTACCAAAGATGCAAGTGACTCGGCTTTCTCTTCAGAAATAAAACACTTGGTTGAGATAAAGAAAACAAAATCACGTTTAACCATTTCCGTTAAAATGCTTATTGAGTCCGGTCTTGAAATAAAGCCGCCCTTTCACCGGACGGCTTTAAAACACGATACTATAAATCAAACTCCGCCACAATAAATGTATGGTCGGACGGCCTTTCCTTCAGCCTGGGCTCTTTATCTATCCACGCCCGGAGGGACTTTCCTGCCAGTGGCCGGGTGGCCCAGATGTGGTCTACCCGCCAGCCCAGATTCCTATTCACCCCGTCTTTTACCCGGTAATCCCAGAAGGTGTACAGACCCCCCTCTTGCTGGTGCCTGCGAAAGATGTCTTCAAATCCCCATTCTTTAACATGCTGCAGGGCTTTGTGCTCCTCCGGGTGGTAACCCACGTGACCATACAGTCTCTTGGGGTTGTGCACATCGATGGGTTCCGGCGCCACGTTGAAATCCCCCACCCAGACCAAATCATCTTCACGGCTGAACCTTTCCTGGAAGTAATCCCGCAGTCCTTTAATCCAGTCAAGCTTATAGATGAATTTTTCGCTGTCCGGGGACTGCCCCTGGGGTATGTATGTGTTCACCACACTGACACCCTTTATGGTAGCGACTATGATACGCCCCTCCCCGGGTTCCGCCACCGCCACGCTGTCGGTGCTGACACTATCTATGGCGTGCCTGCTGGCGATGGCCACACCGTTGTATGACTTCCGCCCGTTGAATACAACATTGTAACCTGCCCCGGCGAAAGCTTCCCGGGGAAAATCCTTGTCTTCTACCTTAGTCTCCTGCAGGCACAATACATCCGGCTGTTCCTTGCCCAGCCAGGACATCACTATGTCCACCCGGGAACGAATGGAATTGGTATTAAAACTGGCAATTCTAAACATTTTTAAATACCCCGCATTTTATACATTCTCTGCCCAGCTGAAAATCTTTGACTTATATGATTCAACGGCTTTTTTTATTAATCCTTGTCCGGACCAACAAAAATCAGCCGGCGATATCACCTTACCCTGCGGGTTGCCATATGATGGTTAAAAAGCACAAAGGTGAGAATAATGAATACTTTCTTAACAGCCCTGGAAAAACATAAGTATTATTTTCTGGCTATACCGGGTGTTGTCTCCATTGGCATTGGTTTAAAAACAGTGCAGGGAAAACGCACCCGCGTGCTGTCCCTGGTGATGGGGGTGAAAAAAAAGAGGTCCCGGATCACGCTCACCCGTGCTCAGGTAATCCCCCGCTTTTTAGACAACCTGCCCACCGATGTGGTGGAAGTGGGGAAAATAAGCTTCCAGGGGTTCGCCCTGCCCTGGATTGCTGAAAATCCGCCGGATAACCAGGATAATGCCAATTTTCGCAAAACCAGGGTCCGTCCCGCTCAGCCCGGGGTCAGTATCGGACATTATAAAACCACGGCGGGAACAATGGGTGCGGTGGTGAGAGGCCGCTTCCCGGGGGGGTTGGCGATTTTAAGTAACAATCATATACTGGCCAACGGAACCGACGGCAGAGACGGCCGTGCAACAACGGGAGATCCCATACTGCAGCCCGGCCCTTTTGACGGAGGCTCGGATAAGGATGTTATCGCCAGACTGGCTGGCTTCGTGCCGTACAAATGGGTAAGCGTAAAGGACTATAAAAACGGGAAAAAGCCGCCGGCTAATTTTGTAGACGCCGCCCTGGCCGTGCCCGTTGAACCCAATATGGTCAAGAGAAACATACTGGGATTGGGCACAATATCCGGCTATACCGAGGCAGTTCCCGGCATGCCGGTGGTAAAAAGCGGGAGAAGCACCGGCATAACCAGCGGCCACATAACGGCAATCCACAACACTCTTTCCCTGGAAGACGAAGACAGGGCCTTTATATTCGAAGATCAAATTGCCACTACCCCCATGAGCGACAACGGCGATAGCGGTTCTTTAATTCTGACGCCTGACCGGCAGGCAGTGGGTCTGCTGTTTGCCGGCTCCGATCGGATTACCTATGCAGCACCCATAGGAAGGGTTTTGAGAGAATTGAACGTATCAATTTAAGGTAAGGGGACACACCTCCATTTGGAGCTTGACTTTTGGGTCGGAGGAATGTCCCCAACTTATGTCAGGGGACACACCTTCTGTGTTGTAGAAAATCCCCTACCTTTTAACATTTTCACAAAGGAATGTCCCCAATGAAACAATATGAAAAAGGACAGAACCCTTAATATCATTTGGATTCTGTCCCGGATTGGAATTTCCGAAAAATGTTATTAACGCAGAACCGTAGGAACAACAGCATCAATAAGGCCGATAACGAAAGCTGAAATCAAAGCCCCCAACAGATTAACGGTCAGCAGCCCGGGAATAATAAACTGGGCCAGGTATATAACCACCGCTGCGGCAAGAAAACCCACTATTCCCCTGCTCTGTGGGGAAATCCTGTCACCCAGAAGGGCTTCGGCAATATAACCCAATATGGCAATCACCGCAGCTGCGATCAGCGCACCCACAAATCCGCCCTTGACAACAAATCCTGGGGACAGCCAGCTAACCACAATCAAGACCAGAGCCGAAACCACGAACCTGATAATAGAACCTATCCAATTCACAAAATCACCCCCCATCTTTTTGGCTAATATTAATCATTGACAAAAAGTATTTGATCTATACCATGCTCTGCTTGCATTTTTTTCCCCACCGTGATAAAATGGAGCCCGTTGGGAGGTGAGAACGTTGCCAAATATTAAATCTGCGGCTAAAAGAGTGGAAACTATTCACAAGAGAACCATCAGAAACGCCGGATTGAAATCTGCGCTGAGGACATCGATTCGCAGGTTTGAAGAGGCCATGGCCACCGCCAATCAGGATGATGCCAAAGCCAAACTCGGGCGTGCGCTGGTTACCATCGATAAAGCCGTAACCAAAGGCATTTTGCATAAAAACACTGCAGCCCGCAAAAAGTCTCGCCTGACCCGACGTTTCAACAAAACCATGGTAGGCTAATAAAAATGAGCAAAAAACCACCCTTCACAGGGTGGTTTTGTTATAATTATAATTAACCTGCGCTGCGGTAACGATCGAACCGTCCCCATGGCTTCGCTTACTTGTATTTTTTCACTGTAGTACTAACTTTTTATATTTTGGGGGTATTACGTTGGCAATCATAGAAATAACCATTGTCCCCGTCGGCACAGCATCTACCAGCCTGAGCGCATACGTAGCAGGATGCCTTAAGGTACTGCAAAAATACGCCGGCATTACCTTTCAGCTAACACCGATGGGCACTGTCATTGAAGGCGAACTGGAGTATTTGCTGAAAGTGGTTAGGGAAATGCACGAGCAACCTTTCCTGGGCGGTGCAGAAAGGGTAGTAACCACCCTCCGGATCGACGACCGTAGGAACAGTACCCTGACCATGGCCGGTAAGGTGGCCTCGGTAGAAAGAAAATTGAATCAGCCATGAAATATTTTACCGGCCTTTTAGACAGTATAAAACGCCGTGATTTTGCCCCGGTTTACCTTTTTCATGGCCCCGAGGCTTATCTCAGGCGGTTGGCTCTGGAAAAAATTACGGAGGCTTTGCTTGGCGAGGGAAACGAGGAACTGAACCTTATCAGTTTGGACGGGGAAAAAGCGTCTGCCAGGGAAGTCGTTTCCATGGCAGAAACTGCACCCTTCTTTTCGGATTTCAGATTGATAATCGTAGACCGCCCTGTCCAGTTCCGGGGTTCCCCGGGAAAGGACCGGGGAGAGGCTGATATGGACCCTGAAGACAATGAAGAAAACACCAAAGCAGAAAAAAAAGTCAGTAAAAAAGACGGTGAAGATGAGCCCCTGACACAATATATCGCCTCCCCCATGCCCACCAGCTGTGTTGTTTTTAACAGCCCGGACCCGGTGGACAAGAGGAAAAAAATATACAAGGCAGTGGAAAAATACGGGCGAGTGGTGGAATTTGCCCTCCTTAAACCCGCTGATATACGCAGGTGGCTGGACAAACAGGCCCACCTGGCGGGGAAAAAAATAGAATCCCAGGCGGCAGACGCCCTACTGGCAAGAGTCGGGCGGGATCTTACAGCCCTGCACAGCGAAATGGAAAAGCTGATTGACCACGCCGGGGAAGGCCCCGTTATCACCCTTGACGAGGTTAAGACTCTTACAGCCGTACCTTTGGAAGAAAGTATTTTCAGCGTGGTGGACGCCATAGGTGAGAAAAACCCCGGCAAGGCGGTTTCCGGCCTTAAGGATCTGCTGCTGGGCCGTGAAAATCCTCAAAAGATTCTATCCATGGTAGCCAGGCAATTCAGACTGCTATTACAAATCAAAGAGGCCCTGGCCGGGGGCTGCCCCTTTGCGGACCTCGCCGGAGCTACGGGAATGCATCCCTTCGTGGTTAAAAAAATTTATCAGCAGGCCAAGGGGTTTGAAACTGGCCAACTGATCCATGCCATACATATACTGCATAAAATTGATAAGGACGTAAAAGGAGGCCGCCTGGATTTCACAGCGGCCATGGAGATGTTTATAGTGGAAACAGTCATCGCGACAAACGCGGTGTAGCTGATTCAAGTTGACCCGCTATGATAAAAAATTATTCCTTCTTCCCCACTATACCCAGAATTACCCTGTAAGGGCCAGGCGTGCCCGGCGGCACAAAGGCCACCCTGTCCCCTGGTTTAATCTTTTCATTCATTTTTTTTACGATACCGTTGACAAAAACTGCTTCAATTTTTTCCGTGGGGATTTCCAGCCTTTCCGCCAGCTCTAACGCAGTGCATTCTTTCTCCAGCTCAACCTGCATGGGAAAAGGCCAGCCCCTCTGGTCGAATATCTCTTTAATAAATGAAAAAGCCCTTACCTCTACACATTTGTCATTTTCCAAAATGCTCCACCCCCTTATGCCATTGCCCTGTTCTGGAAAACAAATATAAAGTTATTACCGGCAGCAGAATCAGCCATGCCTCAGAGTTATTAAAATTATAACTGTGCACACGAGGGGCATGAAGGATCCCTTTCCAGTGTGACCTCAAAAAAAGCGGCCGTCAGAGCATCGTATGTAAGCAGCCTGCCCATAAGCAGATTACCCAGCCCCAGCAGGTATTTTATTACTTCTGTGGACTGGAGCGCCCCTATAACCCCCGGCACCGCCCCCAGAATTCCCACCTCAGCACAGGAAGAAGCGTCCGGAGAGGGATCCTCCCGGAAAAGACACCTCAGGCAAGGCCCCTCGCCTGGCATTATCGTCATAAGCTGCCCGCTGAAGGAAAGAACTCCACCGAAAATCATGGGCTTTTGCTGGCTTATACAGGCGTCGTTCAACAGATAGCGCACGGAAAAATTATCGGTGCAGTCCACAATCACGTCATAACTACGGACAACATCATCTGCATTTTCCCCCGTAATCAGTTTCTCAACGGCGATTACCTCTGTGTCGGAATTGAGTGCTCTTAGTTTCTCAGCCCCGGAAGCAACCTTGGGTCTGCCGATATCTTCAGTGCGATGCAATATCTGCCTCTGCAAATTTGATAAATCCACTTTGTCACTATCCACCAGACCTATATGCCCCACACCCGCCGCTGCTAGATAATAAGCCGCCGGTGAGCCCAAACCTCCGGATCCTACCACCAGCACCCGGGACTGCAATAGTTTCTCCTGACCTGCAGCGCCAACATTAGGCAGTAGTATGTTGCGCGTGTATCTTTTAAGCTGGGTTTCCGTCAGCATATTACCAGTCCTAACAATAGTATATTACACGATTTCTACGGCATCTCCAACCTTTACCGGACCACCATCCAGAACATGTATAAAGATGCCCTCTTTGAGCATAACACAGTCCCCGGCCTGATGATATATGGCACATCTGGTGTGACACCGGTCAGGATTATTGGATGGGCCATGGGTATTAAGAGACTCCGCTAATAGTTTTATTTAAACAAACCGTCAAAAAGCTCCTGAACCGCACCTTCCGCCATTTGTTTGAAACGCTGGAATTTAGCCAGCAATTCCTCACCCTCGGCCGTTAAAACGGCGCCGCCACCGCTCTCACCGCCAATTTGGGTACGTACAAGAACAATGTTCCAACTTTTTTCCGCTTCTTTAATTTTGCCCCAGGCAGCCCTGTAAGACATGCCCGTATCAGACGCAGCCCGGGCGATTGAACCAAGCCTGGCCACACCCGACAGAAGAATAAACAGCCCGTCACCACAGGAACGGCCGTTTCTTTCCAGCCAGACCTTACTGCCAACATTAAAATGCGGCAGCTTTGTTGTTACTGTCGTATCGCCAATAATACAAACCAATTTTAAATTAACCCCCTCCCACCGGCGGGAAAAGTGCTACCCTGTCGCCGGGATGAAACTTCTGATCAAAGGAAAAGTGCCTGCCGTTCGCCAACATACTAAAAACCTGACTCTCCGGTATAGCCAGCTTTACCAGCAAACCCCGGCCGGTAGTGCCTTCCGGAACGTCTATTTCAAAAGCCTGACCAAAAGTTATCCCCGGAAGATATTTTTCGAGACCGCTAAATACTCTGACCTCCAATTTCATGCTATCACCCCTGAGAAATTTACCCACTGTTAATTTGGCACATAGTTTGAACAGCATAAACCATTTAACAGCTACATTTACAACAATAACCGCGCCTATGCCAGCCTGTCTTAAATAGATTTTACAACAAGTTGGCCCGGACGGGAAACATCAGTTAGCTTATTTTTTATAAGAGCCGCGTGTGCGGCGTTCTTAATTTATAAGCTCCATAATCGCCTGGACGGCGGCTTCCCATTTGCTGAGGGCGGCAAATACCCATGAACTTTGTGTGCCCAAGTTAAGAAAAAATCATAATTGCTACAAAAATAAGCATTATTGACAAAGACTTTTATTCCATTATGAAACAATAGTACCAAAGATGAACATCTGATTGTATTACACTAACACACAAAAAGAGGTATTAAAGCTTTTTTTTGTATTTTTTCGTTAAATGCCACAAAAAAAATGCTATTAATATACTAACTTAAGGATGGTTTTTTAACTTACCGAATGGTATATTAATTGCATAACGGTTCAGTATAGTTTTTTGTGAGACTTAACGGTATTAAAAAAAGGGGGCTTTAAAATGGAAAAAATCCTAAGGGTCAATATGACCACCAAAGAAGTCAAGGTAGAACCGGTTCCCGAGAAATACGCCGCTCTAGGCGGCAGGGCGCTGACTTCCCGGTTTGTGCTGGATGAAGTTGTACCAACTTGCGACCCCCTAGGTCCCTTCAATAAACTAATTTTTGCCCCCGGCTTGCTTTCCGGGACAAGCGCGCCATCCTCCGGGCGACTTTCCGTCGGCAGCAAAAGCCCTCTGACCGGAACCATCAAGGAATCAAACGCCGGGGGCATCAGCTCCCAGAAAATCGCCAATCTCGGCTACAAGGCTATAATAGTTGAAGGACAGGCACCCACAGGCGAATTCTATGTGATCAAGATTACCCCGGCCGGGGCGGAACTTCTTCCCGCAGATAACCTCAAAGGCAAGGGCGGCTACGACACGGTGGCCATGTGCCGGGCAAAATTCGGCGAGAAAGCCGGCGTTATGTTTATCGGGCCCGCCGGTGAAATGCTCATGGCCAACGCCGGTGTAGGAACAAACGACGGCGAGGGCAATGCCTCCCGTTACGCAGGGCGCGGCGGCCTGGGCGCGGTGATGGGCTCCAAAGGATTGAAGGCTATAGTTGTAGATAGCCCCTCAACCTTTGACGTTCCTTTAAAGGATGCCGAAAGATTCAAGGCTGCAGCCAAAAAATTCTCCAAGATACTGCTTGACCATCCGGTCTGCGGCTCGGGCCTGCCCAGCTACGGCACCAACGTGCTGATGAATATTATCAACGAGGCTGGCACCCTGCCCACCAGAAATTTTAAATTTGGCCGCTTTGACAAGGCCAGCAACGTATCCGGTGAAAAGCTGGCCGAAATTGCCGTCGCCAGGGGCGGCAAGGCTACCCATGCCTGCCATCCGGGCTGTGTAATGCGCTGCTCCAACGTATATCCCATGCCTGACGGCAAAGTCTGCGCCCCCATCGAATACGAATCCGCCTGGGCTTTCGGACCCAATCTGGAAGTGGGCGAACTTGACGACGTGGCTATGTTGAACTGGCTTTGTAATGACATCGGTTTGGACACCATCGAAACCGGTGCAACCCTGGGTGTTCTGATGGAAGCCGGACTAATTCCCTTCGGTGACGGCAAAGCCGCCATCAAAGCACTTGAAGAAGTATACACCGGCTCGCCCCTGGGCAGAATCATTGGCTCCGGTGCAACCTTCGCAGGCAAACTTTACGGCGTGACAAGAATCCCCGCAGTTAAGGGACAGGCCATGCCGGCTTACGATCCCCGCTCCTGCAGGGGTAACGGCGTTACTTACGCCACCACTACCATGGGCGCAGACCATACCGCCGGTTATGCAGTTACGGCAAACATTCTGAAAGTCGGCGGTTTTGTTGATCCCCTTAAGGATGAGGGCCAGATAGAACTCTCCCGCAATCTGCAAATCGCCACCGCCGCAGTGGACAGCACCGGCTTTTGCCTGTTCATCGCCTTTGCCGTGCTGGACAATCCCGAAGGTCTGCCCACCGTGGTGGAAATGATCAACGCCATGTACGGTACTGACCTTACCATAGATAATGTTATAGCCCTGGGCCAGAGCGTTCTTAAGACCGAACGGGAATTTAACGAAAAGGCCGGCTTTACCAAGGCTGACGATCGCCTGCCGGAATTCTTCTATAACGAGGAACTGCCTCCACACAACACCAGGTTTACCTTAAAAGACGAACTGGACGAAGTGTTCAACTTCTAGGATTTATCTTATAACAAGTAATTCAATAAGTAATTAAAATGCGATCAAGTTTAAATTAACTTGATCGCATTTTAATTGAAGAACGAAAACCGCTTCGCGGTTAATATCATCACAAATCTTTCTATTCCACAACCTTTACGGTGTCGCCCACCTTTACCGGACCACCATCCAGAACACGTATAAATATACCTTCTTTGGGCATAACACAGTCCCCTGCCTGGTGGTATATGGCACACCTGGTGTGGCACTCCTTGCCTATCTGGGTGACCTCGCCCATAGCCTGGCCGCCTATTTTTAGCCTGGTGCCCACCGGCAGGCTTACCAGGTCCATGCCCTCGGTGGTTATATTTTCGGCGAAATCTCCAGGACCGACATTCAATCCCATTTTCTGCATCTTCTCAATACTTTCCATCGCCAGCAGGCTAACCTGGCGGTGCCACGTCCCGGTGTGGGCATCCCCTTCAAGGCCGTGTTCGACCACCAGAGTACCCTCGCCAACGTTCTTTTTCCGCATTCCCTTCCTGGGGCTGGTACAAACAGCAATTATTTTTCCCATATCTCCTCTTCCTCTCTGGTAAATACTCCGCTTTTACCGCCGCTTTTCTTTACCAGCCGGATATTCTCTATGATCATCGCCCTGTCCACAGCCTTGCACATGTCATACACTGTTAAAGCCGCCACACTCACGGCGGTGAGTGCTTCCATTTCCACCCCGGTTTTGCCGGTGGTACGGACAATAGCCTCTATTTCCACCGTGTCCGGTTGGGTTAGCCTGAAATTTATATTAACCCCGGTCAGATTTAATGGATGGGCCATGGGTATTAGCCTGCCCGCTTCCTTGGCCGCCATAATTCCCGCCACTCTGGCTACCCCCAGCACGTCTCCCTTAGTCATGCCGCCGCTGGCAATAAGGTCAAGGGTTTCCGGCTGCATGACAACTTTGCCCCGGGCTGCCGCTTCCCGCAGGGTAATGTCCTTGGCGCTGACATCCACCATCCGGGTCCTGCCCCGGCTATCAAAATGAGTTAATACAGTGGTTTCACTCAATCCGGATCAGCCTCCTATTTGGGACATTATTCTATCCTGCTCCTGCCAACCTTCACCAATATTGTGCCTGGTGGGTTTTAACTTGATAGCCTGGGCAAAAAGCTTGGCCAGTTCCATATCGGTGGCATTGCTCCGCAAGGGCTTCTTTACATCAATTTCTTTATTGCTGTAGAGACACGGCCGCAGCCTACCCTCTGCGGTAAGCCGCAAGCGGTTGCAGTAACTGCAGAAATGGTCGCTCACCGGGCTGATAAAACCGATTGATCCCTGAATACCCGGTAGATGGTAGTATTTCGCCGGCCCATTGCCGTCCATTCTTTTAACTTCCTGCAGTTTTCCCATTCCGCGCTCTATTATATCCTTTATTTCAAACACAGGTATATGACGGTAGGAAGCCCAGGCATCAGAAATGCCGATGGGCATGAGTTCGATGAAACGAACATGCAGCGGATATTTGAAACTTAAGCCGACCAGATCCAGTATCTCGTCATCGTTAAAACCCCTTATGGCCACGACGTTAATCTTCACAGGATGGAAGTCCTGTTCCAGGGCTGCTTCAATACCCCGCCAGGCATCGCCAATTTTTCCCATTCTGGTAACCTCTTCGTAACGGCGTGGTTTTAAAGTATCCAGGCTGATATTAACCCTTTTTAAACCGGCCTCTTTCAGGCGGGCTGCCATATCCGGCAATAAAACTCCGTTTGTGGTCAGGGCAATGTCGTCAATTTCCGGCACGGCAGCAATAAGCTTTATTAATTCCGGCAGGCCTTTGCGCACCAGCGGCTCGCCGCCTGTAAGCCTGATTTTGTTAATACCCACCAGCGCGGCAGCCCTGACCAGGCACTCTATTTCTTCGTTGCGCAGAATTTCATGGTGAGATATCGGTTTTATACCTTCCCGGGGCATACAGTAGGTGCAACGTAAATTACAGCGATCAGTTACAGATATACGCAGGTAGTTAATCTCTCGAGAACAATCGTCCTTCAACTGTTATTCCCCCTCAACCTCTCCTAAGGAAAAAGTCCGTAAGTCTGGTCAGTTAATTATACACCCCGGAACAATTTTGTAAGGCCCCGGATAATCTCCGGAGCGACAGATTTGCTAATATTCACCTTCAGTCCTCCAGGTAAATAAAGAAATATATATTTATTATATACAAACTCCTGCCTTCAAGCTATTGGATTGTAATACCACAGTTATAATACGGGTCTTACAGTTTGCTCAGTACGGAGAAAAAGTTAAAACCATGGTTATCAGGTCATCCTGATAACCTATAGGAAGGAAAAAACCGTTTTATAGCAAATACCAGTTACAACAACCAAAAACATTTTATTTCACTTCAAAATAATTAAGATGTCTTCGCATATCCCCCTGGATGATAACAATTGGGACAATACGTTAAAAGCAGGGCCTCTACCGTTGTTTTACAATAACTAAATATTAAAAGCCGCTTTAAAGCCCGAGAATTCGGGCTTTTCTTTTGTCAATCTTTATGCATTTTTATGTTGTGTATTGTCGTGTATATAAATATAATAGGGTTAGAGGTGAATTTATGTATCTAAAGAAAAGTATGAGCAATGGTAAACCCTATTTATCTTTTGTCCAAGGTTACAGGCAAGATGGGAAGGTAAAACAAAAAACAGTTGAGAAGCTTGGCTATCTTGAAGATCTGGAAAAGGAATATTCTGATCCTATCGC
>LADO01000054.1 GCA_000961595.1 Peptococcaceae bacterium BRH_c4b | reverse complement strand
AATTGAATTTAAATCAAAATTAAACTTATACTTTTGTGATATCTCTTTACAAATCTTATGTAGCCCGAGTTCATAATATATTTTTTGGAGAAAAAGATAACCGCCATTAAAAGAATTTTGTTTATCTTTATCGATTATCTTGACAGGAGAATATTTAACGATTACTTCGCGTTTTTCTTCTTTTTCTTTTTTGTTAAGCTCTTCAATATATTTTTTTGCCCACTCAATGGGATCTCGTCCATCTAGCTTTTTTTCTAATTCTGCAAAAGTACCTAACTTTTCAACAATTTTAGAAGTTCTTTTACCGTTTACATAAATTGATCTTGTTACATATAGCGAAGCGGCATTTTTGGATTTGGAAATAGTAAGCTTCAAACCAACACCTCCAGACCCTTATATTATAACACATTGTTACAAATTGCTCAATACTAAACCGCAAAAATTTGACAAAAAAATAATAAAAAAAGCCCTGTTTTCAAGGCTTTTAGAAAATCTATTGGTTATTCAACTGTCAAAGACCCGGGTATTAACTATATAATGGATCTGGACGCAGATGAAGTGGAGCAAATTTTACGCTAATACCTAAAAAAACATTGCACTGTATCGACTCCACAGTTATAATAGTAACATTGAAAATGAAATAATAGATACAAAGGCGTATCTATGACTCCAGGCAATGATGCCCTCTCAGATTTTTGATCTGCCGGGGGCTTTTTTTCTTCTAGTTAAGTATAAGTATTAATATTTATAATCTGAATTATATCAACATTAGAATTAGACGGGGAGGTTCTCTCCTATGGCCGAGCAGAGAATAGTACTGGTAGCCAGTGATGATGCTGTTAGGAAAAATATTAAATCCATGCTCGTAAAGCTTGGCTACTGGGTAGTGGGGGAATCCGGCGATGGGCTGAGTGCTCTAAAGATGGTAAGAACGAGGCAGCCCGATCTACTGGTTATTGAGGTTGGCCTTTCAGGCATGGATGGCCTGGAGGTTGCTAAAATACTGCATGAGGACAAACTGGCTCCCGTGGTGGTAATCGCGCCCAAGTACACCCAATCCATTTTGGAAAAAGCTAAGGAAGCACGGGTGTCCGCATTGCTGATCAAGCCAGTGGATGAGATAACGCTTACAACTGCAGTGGAATTGGCCATGGCAAATTATCAGGAAATGGTAAGCCTTGAGAACAAGGTCAAGGAATTAAAGGAAGCCATTGAGACAAGGAAAATAATTGAGCGGGCCAAAGGAATCCTCATGGAGAGCATGGGCTTGTCCGAAGGTGAAGCATTCAAGAGGATGCAAAAACAAAGTATGAACAAAAGGATATCCATGCGTCAGGTAGCCGAGGCGGTTATTCTGGCCCAGAACCTCAAATTCTAAAAGGTATTTGGTATATCTGGAAAACCAGGCAGTTCAATATTTGGCCGGCATAATGATGTGCCGGCGGACGGGCAAAGGCGCCTTCAAGGGAGTGATCACAATTATTGTGATCACTCCCCTGAAGGTGTTTTTATATAGCATTTATTTTAAAAAATGGAAGGTGGTCAAAAATGGAAGCGGCTGTTAAAAATGAAATCCTGGCTAAGGCCAGGGAAATGCAGGTAAAATTTATCCGCCTGCAGTTCACCGATATACTCGGTGTATTGAAAAACGTTGCCATAACGGTGGAGCAACTGGAAAAGGCATTGGATGGAGAGCTGATGTTTGATGGTTCCTCCATCGAAGGATTTGTTAGAATCGAAGAGTCTGATATGTATTTGCGTCCGGATCCCAGCACCTTTGTAGTATTTCCCTGGAGACCCAGAGAGGGTGCTGTGGCCAGACTCATGTGCGATGTGTATAATCCCGACGGCACCCCCTTTGCAGGTGACCCCCGCAACGCCCTGAAAAAAGTTCTGGCAGAAGCTGCTGAAATGGGCTACACCATGAATGTAGGACCGGAAGCTGAATTCTTCCTCTTTCAGGTGGACGAGAACGGCCAGCCCACTTTAAAAACCCATGACAAGGCCGGCTATTTTGATATGACCCCTGTGGATATGGGTGAAAATGCCCGCCGTTCCATGGTCCTCACCCTGGAAGATATGGGCTTTGAAATCGAGGCCTCCCACCATGAGGTGGCGCCCGGCCAGCACGAAATTGACTTCAAATATTCCGATGCCCTTGATGTGGCGGATAAAATTGTTACCTTTAAATTCGTGGTGCGTACCATAGCACAGCGCCATGGCCTGCACGCCACCTTTATGCCTAAACCTATCTTTGGTATTAACGGTAGTGGCATGCATTGCAACCAGTCCCTGTTTGAGGGCGCTAAAAATGCTTTCTATGATGCCGGTAGTCCAGATGGGCTGAGCCAGACCGCCAAATATTATATCGGCGGGCTGATGAAGCATGTAAGAGCTTTTGCCGCTATTACCAACCCTACGGTTAACTCCTACAAACGCCTGGTTCCCGGTTATGAGGCTCCTGTTTATATCGCCTGGTCCGGGCGCAATCGCAGCCCGCTAATCAGGGTTCCGGCCAAGAGGGGTTTGTCCACCCGGGTTGAACTGAGGTGCCCGGATCCGTCCTGCAACCCCTACCTGGCTATTGCCACCATGCTCAGATGCGGATTGGACGGAATCAAGAACAAAATTCAACCCCCGGAACCCTGCGAGAAAAATATTTATCATATGGACAGCTCGGAGCGTAAAGATCTCGGCATTGACAGCCTGCCTTCCAGCCTCTACGAGGCCATGCAGGAGCTTTCCGCCAACGAGATTGTTAAATCCGCGCTGGGTCCCCATATTTTTGAAAAGTTTATCGAAGCCAAAACTAAGGAATGGGATTCCTTCAGGGTACAGGTTCATTCCTGGGAAGTTGAAGAGTACCTTTCCAAATTCTAATAGCTTTTATAAAATGTGTTTCATCCTCCCTTTAGCCGTAAGGTTAAGGGCTTTTTTTTATCAGTTGGGGACATTCCTCCGACTCCAAAGCCAGGCATTAATTGGGGACATTCCTCCGACCCCATAGCCTAGCCCTATATAGAGGTGTGTCCCCTGACCTTTTATGAGGTGTGTCCCCTTTCCTCTGACTTGAATACAATATTCAAGTCGCCTTAGTCCAATTTTTTGGGCAAAAACCCTTTCTTTTTTAAAAAGTTATGCTATACTGTTTATGAAGTTTTAAAATCATACTGTGGCACAGCGTGGTGCCGAGACGGGGCAACGGGGCCTGCGTGTCGGGTTTTACCTATCCGACAACGTGGCTTTTTTTATGTGAAATTTGCCCCTCCAGAATAAGGAAGCGGGGTAAAAGAAATGGCACGATTGACGAACGACGATGTCCGCAGTTTGGCCAAAGAGCTGGGGGTAAAATTTGTCCGCCTTCAGTTTACGGACATATTTGGTGTACTGAAAAATGTTTCCATAACTGTAGAACAACTGGATAAGGCTTTAGAAGGGGAATTGATGTTTGACGGCTCCTCCATAGAGGGTTTTGTCAGGATCGAGGAGTCGGATATGTACCTTCGTCCAGACCCGGGCACATTCGCAGTTTTCCCCTGGAGACCCAGGGACGGCGCGGTGGCAAGATTAATCTGCGACATATATAACCCGGATGGTACTCCCTTTGCCGGGGATCCGCGCCATGTGCTAAAAAGGGCCATTGACGAGGCCGCTGGGCTGGGCTATACCATGAACGTAGGCCCGGAAGCGGAATTTTTTCTTTTTCACGTTGATAATGAAGGCCGGCCCACCACTATCACTCAAGACCGGGCGGGTTATTTTGATCTTACCCCGGTAGACCTGGGGGAGAACGCCCGCCGGGATATGGTGCTTGTCCTGGATCAGATGAGCTTTGAGATAGAAGCCTCTCATCACGAGGTGGCACCGGGCCAGCATGAAATAGATTTTAAATATTCGGATGCCCTGGATATAGCCGACAAAGTGGTTACCTTCAAATTTGTGGTGCGCACCATTGCCCAGCGCCACGGTCTGCACGCCACTTTCATGCCTAAGCCGGTATTCGGCATCGCCGGTTCCGGCATGCATTTAAACCAGTCGCTGATGCAAAACGGCCGCAACTCCTTTTTCGACCAGGACAGCGAGATGCAGCTCAGCGATACGGCTATGTGTTATATCGGCGGGCTGATGAAACATATCCGGGCCATCAGCGCCATCATCAATCCCACGGTTAATTCATATAAAAGACTGGTGTCGGGCTACGAGGCCCCGGTGTATATTGCCTGGTCCTCCAGGAACAGAAGTCCACTCATCAGGGTGCCGGCCAAACGTGGCATGTCCACCAGGATTGAGCTGCGCAGCCCCGACCCGTCATGCAATCCGTATCTGGCCCTGGCTGTATGCCTTAAGGCTGGGCTGGACGGCATAAAGAATAATATTAAACCGCCCCTGCCCTGTGACCGCAATATTTACGAAATGACTGCGGCGGAAAGGGAAAGAGACGGGATAGGCAGCCTTCCCAGCAGTCTGAAAGAGGCGTTAAAGGAGCTTGCCCTGGATGAGGTTGTCATGGCGGCCCTGGGCCCCCATGTGGTGCAGAGGTTTATCGAAGCCAAGCAAATAGAATGGGACAGGTATTGTACCCAGGTACATCCCTGGGAAATTGACGAATATTTGACTAAATATTAAAATTTTATTTTAGTGCATTAACCCTATTACCGGTCCAACTGCTTCCATATATAGTATGAGCTTGTCAGGCATGAAACTATATGTTGAGATGACTTGGGACGGAAGAGGCTTTCTGCACCAGAATCATATTTGTATATCCACCCATTACCCGGAGCCGGCCCGAGGATGTGCCGGGGAAGGGGGGCAACGAGGCCCACTGGCAGGATTATAGGATCACGACTGCAGTGGGTTTTTTTTGTCTTTTGGCAGGGCAGTTTTGCCGCCGGATGGCAGGAAACCCAGAACATAGAAGTGCTTTTTCCAAATCAAGTGTTTTCTAAATCAAGAAATAAAGATACAAAGGCAGGTGCAAAAATGCCTAGGCAGGAGAAGAGAAACGTTCAGGAAGTAAAAATGATTAACGGATTACCCCCCAGGCAGGGTCTTTATAATCCACAATTTGAACATGACGCTTGCGGTATCGGCTTTGTGGCCAACATTAAAGGTGAAAAATCCAACGAAATTCTGCACCAGGCGCTTACCATACTGGTAAATCTGGACCACAGGGGGGCTAGAGGGTCCGAAATTAATACCGGCGACGGTGCCGGGATACTTATGCAGATACCCCACGCTTTTCTGGAAAAGGAATGCGCCAAGCTGGACATCAAACTACCCCCGCCCGGGAAATACGGCGTGGGTATGCTTTTCCTTTCTCCCGACACTGATAAGAGAAAAAGTTCCGAGCAGATAGTGGAAAGTATAATCAAGGAGGAAGGTCAGGAGTTTTTGGGTTGGCGGACCGTGCCCACAGATAATTTTACCCTGGGCGATACGGCGAAGCTGGTGCAGCCCTTTATTCGTCAACTGTTTATAGCCCCGGGTCAGGAAATGAAAGATAAGCTTTCCTTTGAGCGTAAGCTTTATGTAATCCGTAAGCGGGCCAAGCAGGCAGTTCGCTGCGAGTGTCTGGGGCAAAGCGACACCTTTTATTTTGCCAGTCTTTCTTCCAGCACCATCGTATACAAGGGGATGCTTACACCGGAGCAACTGGATGAATTTTATCTGGAGTTAAGGGATCCGTCCATAGAAACGGCACTGGCTCTGGTCCATTCCCGCTTCAGCACTAATACTTTTCCCAGTTGGGAGCGGGCCCACCCCTACCGTTATTTAATCCACAACGGGGAAATTAACACCCTGCGGGGCAACGTTAACTGGATGCATGCCCGCCAGGCCATGTGCCAGTCCCCGCTTTTCGGTGACGATATAGCCAAAATTCTGCCGGTCATCGACCAGGACGGCAGTGACTCGGCCATGTTTGACAACTGTTTTGAGTTTCTAACCCTTTCCGGACGTTCCCTGCCTCATGCGGCCATGATGATGATTCCCGAGCCCTGGGCCAATGACGAGAGCATGGAAGAAGAAAAAAAGGCCTTCTATGAATACCACAGTTGCCTGATGGAGCCCTGGGACGGTCCGGCTGCTATCGCCTTTACCGACGGAGAAATTATCGGTGCGGTACTGGACCGCAACGGTCTAAGGCCCGCCCGCTATTATATTACCAAGGATGACCTGATTATCATGGCCTCCGAGGTGGGTGTACTGGACATTCCACCGGAAAAAGTGGTAATAAAAGAGAGGCTGCGCCCGGGCCGCATGCTGCTGGTAGACACCAAAGAAGGGCGGATTGTTTCCGATGAGGATCTCAAGCGGCGTATGACCTCCGCTCACCCTTACCGCCAGTGGCTGGATGAGCACATGGTAAGCCTGGAAGAACTGCCCGAAGCGGAGCGTTTGCCGGAACCGGACCCGGATACACTGCGCCGGAGACAGAATCTATTTGGCTATACCTTCGAAGATCTTACCAAAATACTGGAACCCATGGCCAAAAACGGTGTTGATCCCGTGGGGGCCATGGGTAATGACGCCTCCCTGGCTGTTCTATCGAAAAACCCCCAGCTGTTGTACACATATTTTAAACAGTTATTTGCCCAGGTAACCAACCCTCCCATCGACTCCATCCGGGAGGAAATAATAATGGATGCCGGTACCGCCATCGGCTCGGAAAGAAACCTGATCCAGCCTTCGCCGGACAGTTGCCGGCAGATTAAGCTTAAATCCCCTGTATTAAGCAATGACGAGCTGGCCAAAATACGCCACATTGAAAAAGAAGGCTACAAAACGGTAACCCTGCCCATACTTTTTAAAGCGGGCGAGGGTGGAGTTGGTCTGGAGAAGGCCATGGAGGAACTTTTCCAGGCGGCTGACCGGGCTATAGCCGGAGGCGCTAATTTATTAATCATGTCGGATCGCGGCACGGACCGGGAAAATGCCCCCATTCCGGCCCTGCTGGCAGTATCGGGACTCCACCACCATTTAATCAGGGAGGGCACCAGGACCAGGGTGGGACTTTTGCTGGAATCCGGGGAGCCCCGGGAAGTACACCATTTTGCGGTTTTGATAGGTTACGGCGCCAGTGCCGTTAATCCCTACCTGGCTTTTGAAACTCTGGAAGGAATGATCCGCCAGGACCTGATGACTGGCGTGTCGCCAAAGGAAGCCCTGAGAAATTACACCAAGGCGGCCACCAAGGGTGTGGTCAAGGTGATGTCCAAAATGGGCATATCCACTATTCAAAGCTACCATGGTGCGCAGATATTCGAGGCTGTGGGTATTAAACAATCAGTTATAGATAAATATTTTACCTGGACCCCTTCCCGGGTGGAGGGCATCGGACTGGAAGTTATTGCCCGGGAGTCGGAACTGCGCCACCAGAGAGCCTTCCCCGCAGGACCTGTAGCAGAAGATGTATTGCAATCAGGTTCTGTATTCCAGTGGAGGCACGACGGAGAGCAGCATTTATACAATCCCGAAACAATTATCACCTTGCAGCAGGCCTGCCGGGAAAACGACTACAATTTATTTAAAAAATATTCTGCTTTAATAAACGGGCAGAGAAGCACCCTGCGGGGATATTTAAATTTCAAATCCGATCGATCGTCGGTACCCCTTGAGGAAGTGGAGCCTGTGGAAGCTATTTGCAGGCGTTTTAAAACAGGGGCAATGTCCTTTGGCTCTATCAGCAGGGAGGCCCATGAGGCTCTGGCTATCGCCATGAACCGCTTAGGAGGCAAGAGTAATACCGGCGAGGGCGGGGAGCACCCGGCCCGCTTCACTCCAGATCCCAACGGTGATTCCCGCCGGAGCGCCATTAAGCAGGTGGCCTCGGGCAGGTTCGGCGTTACCAGCCTGTATCTGGTCAATGCCGACGAAATCCAGATAAAAATGGCCCAGGGGGCCAAACCCGGCGAGGGCGGTCAGCTTCCCGGCAGAAAAGTGTACCCCTGGGTGGCCGAGGTCAGAGGCACCACGGCAGGGGTGGGACTTATATCACCTCCGCCGCATCACGATATCTATTCCATTGAAGACCTGGCTGAGTTGATTCATGATTTAAAGAATGCCAACCCTTCGGCCAGGATAAATGTGAAACTGGTTTCAGAAGTGGGAGTGGGCACCATCGCTGCCGGCGTGGCTAAGGGCCGGGCGGATGTGGTGCTAATCAGCGGCTACGACGGGGGCACCGGCGCCTCACCCCGCACCAGCATCAGGCACGCCGGGCTTCCCTGGGAACTGGGACTGGCTGAGACGCACCAGACCCTGGTGCTGAACAATCTGCGGGACAGGATTGTGGTGGAAACCGACGGCAAGCTAATGACCGGCCGGGACGTAGCCATTGCTACCCTGCTGGGCGCCGAGGAATACGGATTTGCCACGGCCCCTTTGGTGGTGCTGGGCTGCGTAATGATGCGGGTATGCAACCTGGATACCTGTCCCTGCGGCATAGCCACCCAGAATCCCGAATTGCGCAAGCTCTTTAAGGGTGATCCTCAGCATGTGGTCAATTTGATGAGGTTTATAGCCCGGGAACTGAGGGAAATTATGGCCGGGCTGGGCTTCCGCACCATTAATGAAATGGTGGGTGTCACCGGGGCGCTGGAAGTAAGTGCAGATATGTCCAGCCACTGGAAGGCCAAAGGGCTTGACCTGCAAGCCCTGCTCCAGCAGCCGGACGTTCCGGCCAGCGTGGGCAGGTGTCAGCGTATTGCCCAGAATCACATGCTTGAAAAGTCACTTGACATGCAGGAACTGTTAAATATTTGCCGTCCGGCCCTGGAGAAAGGGGAAAAGGTGGGGGCCATCTTACCCATTAAAAACATTAACCGGGTGGTGGGCACCATCGTGGGCAGCGAAGTAACCAGGCTGCACGGGGCCGCGGGCCTGCCGGAAGACACCATCCGCCTTCATTTCAAAGGTTCCGCAGGGCAGAGCTTCGGCGCCTTTGTTCCCGGGGGTATGACCCTGACCCTGGAGGGAGACGCCAACGACTACATCGGCAAGGGCCTCTCGGGTGGTAAGCTGATGGTGTTCCCACCCTCCGGCTCAAGCTTCGTGCCCGAGGAAAATATTATTATCGGCAATGTGGCCTTTTACGGCGCCACATCCGGCGAGGCATATATCCGGGGAGTGGCTGGCGAAAGGTTCTGCGTGAGAAACAGCGGCGTGCGGGCCGTAGTGGAGGGAGTCGGCGACCACGGCTGTGAATATATGACCGGTGGGCGTGTGGTGGTGCTGGGAAAAACCGGCAGGAACTTTGCTGCCGGCATGTCGGGCGGTGTCGCTTACGTGCTGGATGAGGACGGAACTTTCCCTGGCCGCTGCAATCCCGACATGGTATTGCTGGAAAAGGTGGAGGATGCTGCAGAAGCCGGCGAGGTAAAAAAACTAATCCAACAGCATTTTGAGTATACCCGGAGCGGTGTAGCCGGCAGGGTACTGGAGAGCTGGAATGATATGCTGCCCAGGTTTGTGCGGGTTATTCCCAGGGACTACAAGCGTATGCAGACGGCCATCGACCAGGCCCGTAAGGCGGGCTTGAGCGGCGACGAAGCGATTATGGCTGCTTTCGAGGAAAACAAGAGGGATAAATCCCGGGTCAGCGGCAACTAAACCGCCAGGAAAAACTCCGGGGACAACGAAAAGCTGTTCAGCGTCCCCGTGCATAAAAGGGGGAGTAACCATGGGAAAGCCTACCGGCTTTATTGAATATAACAGGGAACTGCCGAAAGACCGCTCCCCGCTGGAACGTATAAACGACTGGCAGGAGTTCCACCACAGCCTGCCGGAGGAAAAATTAAGGGAGCAGGCGGCACGCTGCATGGAGTGCGGCACGCCCTTCTGTCACAGCGGCATGATGCTCAACGGAATGGTATCGGGCTGTCCTAACCACAACCTGATGCCGGAGTGGAACGACCTTGTTTACCGGGGATTATGGAAAGATGCTCTGGCCAGGCTGAAAATGTCCAACAATTTTCCCGAGTTCACCGGGCGGGTCTGCCCGGCCCCTTGTGAGGGCGCCTGCACAGCCGGTCTGGCCGGGGACCCGGTAACCGTCAAAAATATTGAATGCGCCATTATCGACAAGGCTTACGACCAGGGCTGGATTGTGCCCAGGCCGCCGTCTGTGCGCACCGGGAAAAAAGTTGCCGTGGTGGGCTCCGGTCCTGCGGGACTGGCTTGCGCCGATGAACTCAATAAAGCCGGCCACCTGGTAACTGTTTTCGAACGTGCCGACAGGGCCGGCGGGCTTTTGATGTACGGCATACCAAACATGAAGCTGGACAAAAGTCTGGTGGAGCGCCGGGTCAAGATCATGGCAGAAGAAGGTGTCACCTTCTCCACCGGTATTGAAGTGGGCAGGGATTATCCTGCCGAAAGCTTACTGAAAAAATATGACGCAGTAGTTCTCTGCGGAGGCGCTACCAAGCCCCGGGATTTGAATATCGAAGGCCGCAATTTGAAAGGCATACTTTTTGCCGTGGATTTTTTGAAAGCCAACACAAAAAGCCTGCTGGATTCCAATCTTGCAGATGATAATTATATTTCCTCTAAAGACAAAGATGTTGTGGTCATCGGCGGCGGTGATACGGGAACGGACTGTGCGGCCACGGCCATACGCCACCAGTGCAAAAGTATAGTCCAGCTTGAGATTATGCCCGAGCTGCCCAGCGGGCGCGGTTCTGATAACCCCTGGCCCCAGTTTCCCAGGGTGCTCAAGGTTGACTACGGCCAGCAGGAGGCCATTGCTCTCTACGGTAATGATCCCAGGCAATATTGTATTACAGCTAAAAAATTCGTGGGGGATGAGAACGGTCAGGTCAAAGAAGTGCATACCATCAATGTAGAATGGATTAAGGATGACCTTGGCCGTTTCGCCCCCAGGGAAATTCAGGGCACCGAAAAAGTCTGGCCCGCCAATCTGGTGTTGCTGGCTATGGGCTTTCTCGGCCCTGAGGATAGACTGTTGGATAAGCTTGGTGTGCAGCGGGATGAGCGGAGCAACGTCAAGGCCGATTACGGCAGGTTTGCCACCAATGTTCAAGGGGTTTTTGCCGCCGGTGACATGCGCCGGGGACAGAGCCTGGTGATCTGGGCGATAAACGAGGGTCGCGGCGCCGCCGTGGAATGCCACCACTATCTGACGGGTTCTGCCGGAACGGTATAGCCGTTGGGTCCCTGTCATCCGGCTGCCGGCCGGATTCATGCGGTATAACGGCTGTTGTACACGGGGCGGGAACCCACGTATTAGGTGGTCTGAAAATGTACAGAAAATGCAATGTGGTGTACCTGGGTAGCTGTGATTACCAGGAGGCCTATGCGTACCAGAGGCAGCTAATTTGTAAAAGAATGGGGTATAAAATACCGGACACGCTGGTGTTACTGTACCACCCCCCCATTCTGACCATTGGACGCAAGGGCGCCAGGGGCCATATACTGGCGCCACCCGAGGTGCTGCGGAAAGAGGGTATACTGGTATATGAAACCGACAGGAGCGGTGATATAACCTATCATGGCCCGGGCCAACTGGTTGCCTATCCCATTCTGGACCTTAGACAGCATGCCAGGGATGAGCTATGGCTGATGTCCGGCTATGAGGAAGTTATCATCCGGGTGCTGAAGGATTTCAAGCTGAATGGATTGCGGATGGATAAATGTACGGGCGTCTGGGTGGAAGGCAAAAATATATGCTCCATTGGTATTGCTATCAACAACTGGGTTAGCTACCACGGTTTTGCGCTGAACATAAATGTCAACCTGGACCACTTCAGATATATAGCTCCCTACGGCAAGTCCGGTGAAATTGTGACCTCACTGCAAAAGATGCTGAGCCGGAAAATAAACGAGGAAAATGTCCGGGACCGGGTAGTACGCCGGTTCGGAGAGGTTTTTGGCCTGGAAATGAACAGTGCTCTGGCTGATGACAAGGGAAAATGAAGGAACGACAGGCCGTTGCGGTTGAGCAAATACAACAGGGCGGCCTGTTTTTCTTTTGGCCTTTAGTTCACTTATACCGGCGGTTATGCTAAAATGATTTTCAAATACATTATATTTCGGAGGGACTGACATGAAACATACCCTTGCCGTACTAGTGGTAAACAAGCCCGGCGTTCTGGCCCGTATTGCCGGCCTGCTGAGCAGGAGGGTTTTCAATATTGAAAGTATTGCCGCCGGATATACTGAAGAGCCGGATATAACCCGCATCACCATAGTGGCGCAGGGGGATACCCATATTCTGGACCAGGTGGTAAAACAGTTGTCCAAACTGGTGGATGTTTTGAAAATCCATGAGTTGGCAACAGAGGACTCCATCGAGAGGGAACTGGCGCTGATTAAGGTTAACGCCTTTGCCAACCGCCGCTCAGACATTGTGGATATAGTAAATATTTTTCGCGCCAATATAGTTGACGTTAACCGGGAAACTATGATTATAGAACTTACCGGTGACGAAAGAAAAATAAATGCCCTGTGCGCCGTACTGGAGGAGCACGGTATTGTTGAGCTGGTTCGTACCGGTAAAATTGCCCTGTCAAGGTCGCCCGGGGCGACGAAGAATATTGCCGACTGATTTGCTATGGGAACTTGAAAGTTAATTATTGTATGTAGGATTGGGGTAAAGGATTTCAACAAGCGTACGGAGAATTAATACAAATATGAAAGTAGAATACTCCTGCTATACTGATTTATACTAAGCTGTATGGACATATTAACTGAGTTTTTGTGTATAATATGTTATACTGAAAAACGGTGCCGTTAGGGAGGTATATGGCAGGTGACCCAGGTAAAAAGAATTATGATTAGTCTCCCCGACAGTTTACTGGCGGAGGTGGACGGTATTGTGGCTGCCGAGCGCTTAAATAGAAGTGAATTAATTCGTGAGGCTATGAAGCTGTACATTTCGGACCGCAAGCGCCGCCTGCTGCGTGAGCAAATGAAAATGGGTTACCTGGAAATGGCGAAAATAAACCTGGCCCTGGCTTTGGAACAGTACCGCTTGGAATCTGAGGTGTCAACCTCTTATGAATCTATGGCGGAGGCCAAATGAGATGATTATCCGGCGAGGCGATATATTTTTTGCCGACCTTAGCCCCGTGGTGGGATCCGAGCAGGGGGGAACCAGACCGGTACTAATACTGCAGAATGATATTGGCAACCAGTACAGCCCTACCACCATTGTGGCAGCCATCACCTCCCAGATTGACAAAGCCAAGCTGCCTACCCACGTGGAGCTGCCCAGAACCCCGGGAGGGCTGGAAAAGGACTCCGTGGTGCTGCTGGAGCAAATCAGAACCATCGATAAAAGCAGGCTCATGGAAAAAGTGACCGCCTTGAATGATGACAGGATGAGAAAGGTTAACCAGGCTGCGGAAATAAGCCTGGGATTAATTGATATATAACAAGGGGCATCCCATTGTGCTGACTGGGGATGCCCTATAATATTATATAAGGGAAAAGTGTTGCCAGGAGGTAACTTATGATACCTGTAATAGCCTTGACCTGCAACCATGATCCCGGTAACGGCCTGATATCTTTGAGCAGGAATTACACCAGGGCGGTGGATGCCGCCGGTGCATTGCCGGTAATGTTGGATGTTACCGGCGACGAACAAAAATTAAAAGATATTTTACTACTGGCAGATGCCCTGGTATTAACCGGCGGCGGGGATGTGGACCCCTTTTTTATTGGCGAAGAACCCCTCCCCGGATGTGGGGATATAGACCCGGAACGTGATCGGTTCGAAATAAGCCTGACCCGCCTTTTGCTATCCGCCGGGCTGCCCGTGCTGGGGATTTGCCGGGGCATGCAGGTGCTTAACATAGCGGCGGGTGGCGATATATATCAGGATATATCATCGCAGCAGGAGGACTCTATAAAACATGCACAGCAGGCGCCACGCTGGCACCCCACCCATCATATCAAAGTGGCGGAGGGAACCGTACTGGCCCAAATAACCGGTAGTGGTAATATCAGGGTAAACAGCTTTCACCATCAGGCGGTTCGCAAAATTGCGCCTGGCTTTATGGTTTCCGCCATATCCGCTGATGGTGTGGTGGAGGCTATTGAAAATCCGGGTCTACCCTTTGCCCTGGGGGTGCAGTTTCATCCCGAGACCATGTGGGAAAGGGATAGACTGTTTCTTCTGCTGTTTGAAGCTCTGGTAAAGGCGGCTGGGGAGAAAAAACAGTAGTCAGTATTCAGTATTCAGTATTCAGTAGTCAGTAGTCAGACCCCACGCCGTCTAAGGCGGCACCAGCAGAAGGATGAAAATCTGTTTGCAGTTATGTCATTCTGAACGAAGTGAAGAATCTTAGATCCTTCGCTACGCTCAGGATGACAGCTTCGCTAAGGTCTATTTTCAGGTCGGTAGTTAGTATCAGGAATCACGAGAATTGTCCCCCTGCTTACCCTCGAATTATTCTGACTACTGACTCCTGAATTCTTAAATACTTGAATAGTTAACGAGGTGATATTAAATGCTGGCAATTCGCGGTGGGAAAGTATATACCATATCAGGAAAAATATATGACCCGGGGACTGTTCTGGTCGAAGGGAGCAAAATACTGGACGTCTATATGGGGACCAAAACTCCCCATGGCGCGGAAGTGTTGGACGCTACCGGGAAGTATGTCCTGCCGGGGTTTATCGACGCTCATACTCACCTGGGGATAGTGGAGGAGATTTATCGTGAAGAGGGCGATGATTGCAACGAAATCACCGATCCGGTTTCCCCGCACCTGAGGGCCATAGATGCTATCTACCCGGAAGATCTGGGATTTACCGACGCCCTGGCAGGAGGGGTAACCACCGTGGTAACCGGCCCCGGGAGTGCCAATGTGCTGGGGGGCGAAATGGTGGCCATGAAGACCAGGGGCAGGCTGGTGGACCAGATGATTCTAAAAAACCCCGCCGGTTTAAAAGCGGCTCTGGGTGAAAATCCCAAGAGGAGTTACGGCAGCCAAAAAAAAGCTCCCTTTACCAGAATGGCGTCGGCGGCGTTAATCAGGGAAGCATTAGTGAAAGCAGGGGACTATCTAAGAAAAACTGAAGACAGTAAAAAAGGAAAAGGTGATAGTCCTGACAGGGATTTGCGGCTGGAATCCCTGGGCAGGGTTTTACGCGGGGATATTCCCCTGCGGGTACATGCCCACCGGGCGGATGATATTATGACCGCGCTCAGAATTGCCCGTGAGTTTAACTTAAAGCTTGTACTGGAGCACTGCACCGAGGGTTACAAGGTAGCAGCAGAGTTGTCGGCCGCGGGAGTGATGGCGGTATTGGGGCCGATCATAACCAACAGGGCCAAGGTTGAACTGCAGGGCATAAGCCTGGAAAATGCCAGGGTACTGGCTGAAGCCGGCGTGGTTTTTGCCATCATGACCGATCACCCGGTGGTGCCGGTACAGTATCTCCCCCTTTCGGCGGGACTGGCCGTACGGGGAGGCCTGTCGGAGGAAAGGGCCTTGCGGGCCATCACCCTGGATGCGGCCAGGATACTGGGGATGGAGGACCGTTTAGGCAGTCTGGAACAGGGCAAGGAGGCGGATATTGTGGTTTTTGACGGCCACCCCTTTGACACCCGCAGTAAAGCAACCGGTCTGTTTATGGCCGGTGAAAAAGTTTTAACTTTTTAACTAATGGAACAAAAAATTTAGCAAAATTATTTTTTCTTCGGCAGGACATATGGCATAGATGACGAAATATCAAATAATGGTATTAATATACACAACTGTTAACTAATGTCATGTTTTGTCGGAGGTGCGAGAAAAATGACGACAATGAATGTTTTGGTGGTTGATGATCAGCCAGGGGTTCGATTTTTGCTGGATATCATTATCAGGGACTCAGGACACCGCGTGTTGACGGCTGAAAACGGACTGGAAGCCCTGGAAACAGTTCGTTTAATAAAGCCCGATCTTGTGTTTATGGATGTTCGTATGCCTCTTATGGGTGGCGTGGAAGCCCTGGGCAAGATTAAAATGATCTCGCCGGATACAGAAGTGGTGCTCATGACTGCCTATGTATCCGACGAAACCGTGGAAATGGCCATGAAGAAGGGAGCCATGTGCTGCATCGCCAAACCGTTCGACGTGGATGAAATAAAATTGTTTATTTACGATTTTTACTGGCGGTTTTGTAATCAGAAAAAGCTGTACTGCTCGGGTAATATAAGCTAAACTGGTGCTAAGAAGAGTTTTTTAAAAAGCCTGAAAAACATCAGGCTTTTTGTTTTGGTCTTGACGGGAACGTTACAGGTTAAAATAATTGGAAGGCGGAATTGTTTAGTAAAGAAGGGTGCTCATGGATCACACAATAATTTCAGAATCACCGGAGAAGACCCATGAATTGGGCAGGGTGCTCGGCGGGCTGCTGTCTGCAGGCGATGTTATCTGTCTCAACGGGGATTTGGGAGCCGGTAAAACCAGGTTCGCCCAGGGTGTGGCTATGGGGCTTGGTATCAGGGAAAACGTTACCAGTCCCACTTTTACCCTGATTAATGAATATAGCGGCAGGCTCCCCTTTTACCATATGGATGTATATAGGCTGGGAGGGCCTGGTGATATGGCCGACCTGGGTTACGAAGAGTATTTTTACGGACCGGGGGTTACCCTGATGGAATGGGCAGGCCTGGTAGAAGAATTGCTCCCCCGGGAAAGGCTGGATATATATATTGTTGCGGATGACGGCGAAAACCAAAGGAAGATCCAATTGTTGCCACGGGGTGAAAGGTATGAAAAGCTGGCTTGGGAGATGAGTAATTTTTGATTGTATTGGGAATTGAATCCGCCACGCTTGTGGCAGGGGTGGCGGTGGTTAACGGGGATATCATTCTGGCCGAAAGAATGATTAACAATCAGCGCACCCATTCGGTAAATTTATTACCCATGATTAAGGCGGCATTTGAAGAGGCCGGTATAACCCCGGGAGATCTTGACGGCATAGCGGTTTCCAGCGGACCAGGCTCTTTTACCGGCCTGCGTATAGGTATGAGCACCGCCAAAACACTGGCTCAGGTGTGGGGTTTGCCATTGGTGGGGGTCAGTACACTGGACTCTCTGGCGCACCCCCTTACGGGGTTGAAAGATTTAATTTGTCCCGTTTTAAATGCTAGAAAAAATGAAGTTTATGCCTCCATTTATGACTCCTCCGGGGGATTTCCGGACAGGATCCACGGCCCCGTGGCCGTATCCCCGGAAGAACTGGCGGCAACCCTGGGGAAATACCACAGGGGGGTTACTTTCCTGGGAGACGGGGTGCCTCTTTACGGAAAAGTGCTGCAAAGCCTTGTGGCTCAATCATCCTTTGCCCCGGCTACAGCCAGTTTCCCCAGGGGAGCCGGGGTGGCGGAGCTTGGCATTACAGAACTGCGCAAGGGTGGGGGTATGGACCCACTGCAGTTAATTCCGGGGTACATCCGTCTTTCGGAAGCGGAAGTAAAGTGGCTGGAAAAACAAAAAACCGGAGAGTGCGGAAAATGCAGTTAACGGTTATCGAAATGCTGCCGGCGCACCTGGACCAGGTTCTGGCCATAGAAAATACAAGTTTTCCCGTTCCCTGGTCCAGGCAGTCCTTTGTGTTTGAGCTGCTTCAAAACGAATTCGCTTATTATATTGTCGTTTTGCAGGATGACAAGGTATTGGGCTATGCCGGTGTTTGGGTGGTACTGGATGAGGCGCATGTCACCAATGTTGCGGTGCATCCTGAATACAGGGGTGGGAAAATCGGTCGCCTGTTAATGACAGAATTGATGAGAAGGGTTTCGCTCAAGGGTGCAGTGAGAATTACCCTGGAGGTAAGAACCTCCAACGCGGTGGCCAGGAATTTATACAGTTCCCTAGGGTTTAAGGAACTGGGAGTGAGAAAAAAGTATTATTCCGACAATAATGAGGATGCCATAATCATGTGGAAGGAGTAAGGCCTGACCCCACAAAGACAAAGAAAGCGGTGAAAAAAATGTTTAAAAATTTACTACGCCTGGCCGGGATTGGTTTAATAGCCTTTGGGCTATTATCAGATTATAGCTCCGGATGGAAAATTGGCCTGGTGGCAGCGGGATTTGTTACCATGTTTATAGGTGGAGGGCCTGGCTGAGCCAGGTAAACACACGGGTTGTTCAACCCGCCTACTACCAAGCCGGAGGTGTGTTTTCGTCCACCTGGGCAAAAGTGTACCCTTTATCCTTGAATAGATTGATTATATCCGGCAGGGAGGCAACATCGCTTTCCCTGCTTTTTATATAATGATCCTGTGGTGAGTCTGGTTTGGCACTGGTGGTGCTTAGCTGTGTCCCGTCGTGCAGCAGTACGATGGGGGTAAGGTGTGCTCCCTCCACTTTAGCCAGTCCGGAGGAAACGCTATTATAAATTTGTTCCGGTGTGACCCTGGCGGGATCGCTGTCCCCCCCGGTTATGTTCCAGCTTATTGATATATAGCCCTTTTCGCGTAGTTTCTCCCAGTAGGGTTTGGTTAAATGAGCCGGCCCCCCGGGCGCCCTGAAAATATTTATTTCTTTTCCCGTCAATGTTTTTAACAGCTCCTTGTTTTTATCCAGATCAGCAACGAAATTATCCGGCGAGGCATACAATTTTTTGTAATCGTGACTATAGCTGTGGTTGATTAACGCATGTCCCTGGTCAATAATCTGTTTGACCAGTTCGCTATTAATAGCAGCATTTTTACCTACTACCATAAAACTTGCCTTGACTTGCTCACGGTTCAGTATCTCAAGAATCTGTGGTGTGAAGTCCGTGTTGGGCCCGTCATCAAAGGTAAGGTATACAATTTTTTGCTTTTGTGAAGCTCCGTCTGTAGAACTGGCTGGTTGGGGAACGGTGTTATCGCCTGAGGGTTTATCCGAATGCTGCCTGCCGGAATACTGCTGGCCGGAATTGTTGCTACCGGCTGTGTCTTTTATAGACGGCTGAACAGCAGGCTTTTCTGAAGAAGTCTCCTGGTCCTGGGGGACTGATTGTACAGGAAGAGTATTCCTTGTCTCATCCGGTTTGGGGGTTGAGTGGTCGTTGTTGGCTGAAAGGGCGATGCTCTGGGGTGTGCTCTTTTCCTCTTTTGAAATTGAGCATCCGGCCAGTGCCGGCATAAGGCAAATTATCGCCATGAGTATTCCGAGCCACACCTTTTTCATTTTATATGTATCCCTTCTATTTGCGCCCTGTTTTAGAAGTCTGGGTTTAGTACGGTTTTTTGTCCTGCTGCAATAGACGGAAAATATATTGTAAAGTTCCGCATATATGGTGTTTCTCCTACCAAAAATATATTTAATTTTAGCAGGGGGAATTGTAATGTCTCCGGGAGTGAAACCTTGACCAGGGTGAATGAAATTCCGGTCGAGTGGCAGACGCTGCACTGATTAAGCGGCATCTGGTATATGCTGTCTGACAGGGCAGTTTTTATTTCTTGCATTTACCCTGTGGTTTGGATATAATATTCTTTGCAGTGATCAACAATAAGCGCCCGTAGCTCAGGGGATAGAGCGCCGGCCTCCGGAGCCGGAAGCGCAGGTTCGATTCCTGCCGGGCGCACCAGTAAATAACCCGCAAAGCCGTTTTATCAAGGCTCTGCGGGTTTAATTTTTTAGCCGGGGTTACCTGCTGGCGGTGTTTTCCTCTTGTTTGGTTAGCCGGCTATCCAGTTTGCGTATGTCTTCCCAGATAAAATTGACGTTCTTTTTCAGTTCGGCAACGTCTTTTCGTAGCATTTTCTGACCATTCTCTAACCTAATCTGGCCCTGTCTTAGTTCCTGCTGGCCTACTCTAAGCTCCTGAACATCCTGTCTCAGTTCCTGCTGGCCTTGTTCCAAATTATGCTGGCCTACTCTAAGCTCCTGTACATCCTGTCTCAGTTCCTGATAGCCTACTCTAAGCTCCTGAACATCCTGTCTCAGTTCCTGCTG
>LADO01000027.1 GCA_000961595.1 Peptococcaceae bacterium BRH_c4b | reverse complement strand
CAAATAAATCCTCATCAGAGATAGGCTTCTGCCCAGGGGGCTTGCGGTAAACGCTAGTGCGATTTATGCTTAATAATTCGGCCTGACGTTTGACGCTGATGTGAGGATTGTTTCGGTCAACGAAATCTTTTCTTCCAGTCTGGTCCGATAATTTCTTCAGATTTTTTTTTGAGCCAGTCCACCTCGCAGGTGAGCTGACCGACTTTACGCTCTAACTGGGCCACTCTCTCGTTCTTTTCTTCCAGTTCCTTTTCGGCTGAGGAGGGGCCTTTTTTAAACACCTCGGCAGCTCGTTCCAGAAACTCGCTTTTCCAGCGGCCGATAACCACAGGGCTTATACCATACTTAGCGGCGATTTCATTGACAGTGGAGGCTTCCTGCAACACCTCCAGGACCACCTTGCTTTTAAATTCGGCTGAATAATGGTTTCGCTTTTTCATGTTTCCAGTATAACTTACATTTTAAATTTTGTGTCTCACTCTATGGGAGCATTATAAAGTGCCGTCTTTGATCTGGGTGCGGATGGCCTCAATTTTTTCTTTTACTTCATCGGATATTTGGAATTTTTCCTTTAATTGAGTTGCCAGTTGCTCCTGTTCGGCCAATGCATTTTTCCACTCTTCTGCGGATTCCGGCGTATATTTGTCAACCAGATCCAGCAACTGTTCCTTCATTGCTTGCCGCTGGGTGTCATCCATGCGCTGATGCAGACCAAACCCTTTAGTTAGAAGTTTGGATGTGGTTGATGTGTCATCTGCGGCTAAAGCCACAGTCGGTATAAGCACAGACAGGGCTAAAGCAGTGGATACAACTTTGGTTTTCCAGTTCATTCCGGTTCATTCCTCCCTTGAAATTTTAATTTTAAATTCTTTTTTATCTTACAAATGAATTTCGGTGTAATTATCAAGGAATTATGGAAAGATGTAAAATTTATCATTATAATTTTTCACAATTTCCCATAATTATTTGATAATTGTTCCGATATATTTATGTACAATATTTAAATTAAGGCAACAATGAAAGGAGATGGGTTCCTGTTAATGTTTTCATTCTATAAGATGATATCAAAAGGATGTGGGTTGTGTGCTTCTAAAAAAGAGCACAGAGCATCGATTAGAGGAACTTATAAAAAAGTTATACAAAGCAGGTTATTACCTGACCTGCAATACAAAAAGGGCTGAGGAATTAACTATTAAAACATTTGATTTTTTTACCGGCAATGCGTATAGAATTGAGGAACAAGAGTTGTGGAGATATTTTGTAGAAATATATCTATATAAATTACCCGCTACAGGCAATTACCCCTTTAATAAAAAACAGCAACCAATCGAGTTAGAAGATAAGTTACATAGAGCTATTTTAACGTTGGCACCTGAAGAAAAGCTGGTCTTAATATTAAGAGATATAATCGGTTTAAATTATCATGAATTGACAGAAATAATCGGCTGTGACAGGGATAAACTGGCCGGGATATTGACAAAGGCCAGATTTCGTTTATGTGAAGAGTTAGAACTATGGCGCAACTGGAAAAGTGAAAGCAGGAGGATGCTGAATTGCAAAACGCAAACAGATCATTCTTAATAAGATTGGGGTCTTTAACGGCTTACATAAAAAAGGAAAAGCTCATGTTCGGCATTATAGCGGCCGCCGGGATCTCGCTGGTCCTTTATTTTGTCTTAAGCGGATCATCGAAGGCATCCGGAGATTATCTGACCGATACGGTGAAACGCGGCACCATAACCAGCACCATTTCAGCCAGCGGAATGGTAGAGCCGGTCGAAACAATCAGTATGAGCTTTAAAAACGCTGAAATAGTCAAAAAGATTTATGTGAAGGTCGGTGACGTTGTGAAACCGGGCCAGCTTCTGGCTGAGTTGGAAACCGGCAATCTGGATGCGGACGTACTGCAGGCCCAGGCAAACCTTAGCAGTCAGTCCTCAAAACTGGAGCTATTGAGGAACGGTTCCACGCAGGAAGATTTGGAACAGGCCGAAGCAAATGTAAGCATGTCCCAGGCCAGTTATGATCTTGCCAAAGCCACCCTGGAGAGAAACCAGGCACTTTACCAGGCCGGAGCGCTATCCCTGTCCGAACTAGATCAGGTAAAAGCGGATTTTGCCAATGCGGATGGCAAGCTAAAACAGGCCAAGTCGTCTTTCAAAAGCTTGCAGAAAGGAAGCCGCCCTGAGGATATAGCCTCCGCGGCCGCACAGGTGGAAAGCGCCAGGGCGCAGTTGCAGGTAGCCAAAAACGCTCTTTCCGATGCCAGGTTGGTAAGTCCCATTGATGGCATCGTCAGCTCAATCAACGGGGCGGAGGGCCAGCGGGCCACTGCCAACAACAACAACACCAGCGGCGACGGCTTTATGACAGTGATTTCTGAGGCGTTACAGGTCAAAGCCCAGGTAAATGAAGGGGATATCGGCAAAACCCGGTTGGGCCAAAAAGTAGAATTTACGGTAAACTCATACCCGAATAAAACATTCTCCGGCAAGGTCAGCAGCATTTCCCCCATGGCCTACACGGAGTCGAACGTGCAGATTTACGATGTGATTATACAACTGGATGAAAAATACACGGAATTGAAAGCCGGCATGCCAGCCAACGTTACCATCATCGTGGACCGGCATGATAATGTGCTGACCGTTCCCAAAGGCGCTACTACCTATGCAATCAGTTACTTGAACAAAATGAGGCAAACTGCAACGACTCAGAAGCAGGGCGGTGTTAACGGTGGATATTCAAGCAGCCAGGGGCAAAAGCCAGGCGAAAACAATAAAACCGGCCAGGGTAGGATTGGCGGTGCCGCCGCGCAGGCTGGGGCGACCGCGGCAAAAGATAACGAACAGACACAGCGCGCCATTGTCCTGGTCCTTGACAAGTCAGACACTCCCGTACCCAAAAGGGTGGAACTGGGGCTGTCCGACCTGACCAGCTATGAAATATTAAACGGGCTAAGCGAAGGGGATACGGTTATAATCGGCTCCCTGAGCCAGTCCGCAACATCCGGCGCTGTAACCGGATCTCAGAGGGCAAACCAGCCGTTTATGCCCGTAATGTCCGGCGGCGGCAGGCGCTGAATGGTTTTAAACTGAAATGGTTGTTATGAATAGGGCGGGGGAGTTATATGGCGGAGAAAACTACAATCAAGCTTGAAAATATAAAAAAGGTTTACCACGTGGGTGAAACGATGGTGCATGCCGCCAGAGGCATCGATCTTACTGTAGTGGAAGGCGAAATGGTTGCCATCATGGGTTCTTCCGGCTCAGGCAAGAGTACGCTATTGAATATTATAGGCTGTTTGGACCGGCCCACGGAAGGCGCCTACTTCCTGGACGGGAAAGACGTATCGGAGCTTGACAAAACGCAGTTAGCCGCCATTCGCAACAAAAAAATAGGCTTTGTGTTCCAGGGATTCAATCTTTTAGGCAGGGTAACAGCCAAAGCTAATATCCAACTGCCGCTGATTTATGCTGGCACAGATAATAAAGAAATGGATGACAGGGTTCAAGAAGCGCTGAACTGGGTGGGCCTGTCCTCTTACTTAAGCCACTACCCTAACCAGATGTCCGGCGGTCAGCAGCAAAGGGTCGCCATTGCCCGGGCACTGGTGAACAACCCGTCTCTGATCCTGGCGGACGAACCTACAGGCGCACTTGATTCAAAAACGAGTATAGAAATTATGTCAGTAATTCAGAGACTGAATTTGGAAAAGGGTATTACAGTGGTAATTGTGACCCATGAAAAGGACATCTCCCTTTACTGCAGCCGTATCATTCAATTAAAGGACGGACGTGTCATCAGTGATGCCCCGGTGTCAAATCCCAGGAGTGCCGCTAAAGACTTGGAGGCTTTCCCGGAGGAAGATATGGAGGTGGCGGGGTGATTCTTTCAAAGAACATGGAAGTAGCTATAAACGGGATTAAGGCCAACAAATTACGCTCCGCCTTAACCATGCTGGGCATAATAATTGGTGTTTCCGCCGTAATTATTATGATTTCCGTGGGCCAGGGGGCGAGCAAAAAAATTTCAGACCAGATTTCCAGCATGGGTTCAAACCTGTTACTGGTCTATCCCGGTGCCGGGCAGGGTGCTGTGCGCGGCGCGGGCGGCAGCGTGAACACCCTCACCCTGGAAGACGCCGAAGCCATCTCAGAACTCAGAATGGTGGCCCATGTTGCTCCTGAGTTGAGCGGCAACGCCACCATAGCATATGGCAGCCAGACCTGGACAGCCCAATACAACGGAACCACCCCTGAGCTTCAGATAATCAAGGACCGGCCCATTACTTCAGGGTCATTTTTTACAGAGGAGGACGTAAAGGGCTCCACCCCGGTGGCAGTGTTGGGGCAGACCGTGGTGGATAACCTTTTCCCGCAGGGCATAGACCCCATAGGGACCACAATCCGTATTAACAAGCTGTCATTTACAGTGGTGGGTGTGCTGGCTACCAAGGGAGCAGCCATGATGGGCCAGGATCAGGATGATATTGTCTACATACCGGTAACCACGGCTCAAAAACGATTACTTGGTGTGCAGAACGTGCGGCTAATTAACGTGCAAACCGAAACACCGGACAGCATGGATTATGTTCAGGGTAATGTTGAAAGCCTTCTTAGGGATCGGCACCGTCTGACCAGTTCCAGCGAAAATGATTTTCAAGTCCGAAACCTGACCTCGGTGCTTGAAACAGCAGAAAGCACTACTCAAATAATGACACTGTTGCTGGCCAGTGTTGCTGCGGTCTCCCTGCTGGTGGGGGGTATTGGCATTATGAATATCATGCTGGTTTCAGTGACGGAGAGGACCAGGGAAATAGGCCTGCGCATGGCTGTCGGGGCAACGGAAAGCAATATTCGCAACCAGTTTCTTGTGGAGGCTCTGGTGCTGTGCCTGATCGGCGGCCTCGCGGGTATTCTCTTTGGGATAGCGGGGTCCAAGATTGTTTCATTATTGGCCGGCTGGCCTACATCGGTCACCCTGTACTCTGTTTTGCTGTCAGCCGGTTTTTCGGCGATAATAGGTATTTTCTTCGGCTACTATCCCGCCAAGAAAGCGTCGGAGTTGGACCCCATCGAAGCTCTCCGCTTTGAAAAGTAGATTCACGACAGCCTGACAGTTAGGCCACACAGTTTTCCCCGCTTATAGCGTGGCTGGTCCTGCCCTGGTTTGCTCGGGTCTGTTCAGGCATAGCAGGATTGTAACAATATCGTAACATTTCCGTGCTTAAATCGCCATAATTTATAGTTATACTAAGAAAAAACAGGAGGCGATATCATGAAAAAGAAAATCTCAATAGCCATCGCACTGCTGGTGCTGCTGGCGCTGGTGGCAGTACCGGCCTTTGCGGCCACGGACACGGGCACCGATGCCAAGGCCTGGTTTGACCAGATGTTCTCGGCCAAGAAAGCTGCGGTGGATCAGGCTGTCAAGGACGGGCGGATTACCGCTGAGCAGGGAGCAACCTGGAAAGCCCACTTTGACCAGATGTACAAATTCCACGAGCAAAACGGTTTTAACTGTCCCATGGGTGGTCCCGGTATGGGTAAAGGCATGGGCAGAGGGTCAGGAGCCGGTTACGGTATGGGCATGGGCAGATGGGGCGGACAGAGTCCTGTGGTGCCAACTCCCGCACAGTAATCAATAACAAATAAACATAATAAAACCCCGGGAAACCGGGGTTTTATTATGTTTATTTGGTCAGATTCCAGGGTAATATAGCCTTTATTTCAGGCACATCTTAAATAATCAGAACATCTGTTAACACAGCTCAACTAACTGGCCCAGCGGAGTGAATTCCAGTCTCAGGGCTTCAGCCACTGCCTGACAAGTTACCTTACCGCCGATAACGTTGACTCCCCGGGCCAGGGAGGCATCTTCTCTCACTGCTCGCTCAAATCCCTTGTTGGCCAGGGCTATGGCATAAGGTAGTGTTGCATTGGTAAGGGCAAAGGTGGAAGTCCTGGCCACGGCGCCTGGAATGTTGGCCACTGCATAGTGAATAACGCCGTGTTTAACAAATACGGGGTCATTATGTGTGGTTACCCGGTCTATGGTTTCCACGCAACCGCCCTGGTCAATGGCCACATCCACTATGACCGAGGCCGGTTTCATGGCCTTGACCATCTCCTCGGTGATAATCCTTGGTGCGCGGGCGCCGGGGACCAGCACTCCCCCGATTACCAGATCGGCTTTCAACACCGCTTCTTTGAGATTAAAGGGGTTTGACATGATGGTTTTAAGCCTTGAGCCGAAAATATCATTAAGGTAGCGCAGGCGGTTCGGGTTTTTATCCACGATGGTTACATCCGCACCCATACCGATTGCTATTTTTGCCGCATTGGCGCCCACCACGCCACCGCCGACTATAACTACTATACCCGGTGATACGCCGGGTACCCCTCCCAGCAGCACGCCGCTGCCTCCGTAATGCTTTTCAAGGAATTGGGCTCCAATCTGAACGGACATCCTTCCCGCAACCTCACTCATGGGGGTGAGCAGAGGCAGTGAACCGTCGTTGGTTTGGATGGTTTCGTAAGCTATGCCCGTGATCTTTTTACGCAGCAGGGCACTGGTCAATTCGGGTTCGGGAGCCAGGTGCAGGTAGGTGAACAGCAGCTGGTTTTCCTTAAACAGTTCATACTCGGGTGGAAGCGGTTCCTTAACCTTTATAATCATATCCGCCGCTTGAAAGACTTCCCTGGGGGCGGTAAAAATTTCGGCTCCAGCTGCTACGTATTGTTCATCGCTGATTCCGCTGCCGGCCCCGGCGCCGGTTTCGATGAGCACCTTGTGGCCGGCGGCGACCATGGCCTCAACGCCTGCCTGTGTGATGGCAACCCGGCTTTCGTTGTTTTTAATTTCCCTCGGCACTCCTATAATCAAGGTGTATCCCCCTCTCTTAGCATTTTTATCGTTCGCATATTTCCTTTATGCCAGTCTAGCAGAACGGATTTTTCCCCCTTAGATAATTAATATTTGTTAAGTTGACATGATGTTGTTATATACAATTCAACAAATGAAGAACATGCCATAAATTTTTAATTCGTAGTTAAAAGATAAAGTGATAATAATACAAAAACCGCCCTTCGGGCGGCTCTCCTGAAAATGATTCTTTTACCTCAAAAAAGAAACCTTCACTCCCTGAGGGGGTGATAGTTTCTTTTTCCGAAACGATAAAAAACGGAGGGCAGTTGCCCTCCGTTTTTTACACTTCGTCTGGTTTACTGTTCTCCCTGCGCCAGGCGTTTGTATGTCTCGTATCTTTCCTTGGCGTCCTGCTCTGTTTTCTCGAATAACGCTTCCGCATCGGCCGGGAACATTTGCGTGAGAGAGGCGTAACGCACCTCACCCATGATGAAGTCCCTGAAGTTACCGGAAGGCTCTTTGGAATCCAGCACAAAAGGTTTTTCCTTAAGTTCCGGGTTGAAACGGTACAAGTGCCAATATCCAGCTTTGACAGCCTTGTCCATTTCAGTCTGGCTTTGACCCATACCGGCTTTCAGGCCGTGGTTGATACACGGGGCGTAGGCTATAATGAGGGACGGGCCCTTGTATGCCTCTGCCTCTTTGATAGCTTTCAAAGTTTGATTTTGATCGGCGCCCATGGCAATCTGGGCTACATAAACGTAGCCGTAGGTCATGGCCATTCTGCCAAGATCTTTCTTCTTTGTTTTTTTGCCGGATGCAGCAAATTTAGCTATAGCCGCTGTGGGTGTTGCTTTGGAAGATTGACCACCGGTGTTTGAGTACACTTCGGTGTCAAATACAAACACGTTGATATCCTCACCTGATGCCAGAACGTGGTCCAGCCCGCCGTAACCAATGTCATAGGCCCAACCGTCGCCGCCAAAGACCCATACAGATTTTTTAATCAGTAAATCAGTCCTGCTGCTAATCTCTTCTAGCAGGGGATTGGCTTGACCCTTTAACAGGGGCAGTATTTTGGCTGTCGCAGCTTTGGATGTATCGGCATCGTCTCTGTCGTCAAGCCATTCCTGGAAGGCTTCTTTAAGGGCAGGCGCGATATCCTGAGTCATGGCTTCCTGCATCAGATCTGCAAGCTTGTCTCTGTTTTGTTTCATGGCCAGCATCATACCAAAGCCGTGTTCAGCATTGTCTTCAAAAAGGGAGTTGGCCCAGGCCGGTCCCTTACCCTCACTGTTGGTGCAATAAGGCATGGCAGGTGCGCTGCCGCCCCAGATGGAAGAGCAGCCGGTGGCGTTGGAAATAATCATACGGTCACCATATAGCTGGGTAATCAGTTTGGCATAAGGAGTTTCCGCACATCCCGCGCAGGCGCCGGAAAATTCCAGCAGCGGCTGGGCGAACTGACTGCCCTTTACGCTATAGAGGTTCCAGAGATTGTCCTTGACGGGCACGGACATGGCGAATTCCCAGTTCGGGACCTGATCATCTATCTGGCTTTCCAATGGTTTCAGTTCAAGGGCCTTGGTTTTAGCAGGGCAGGTATTTACGCATACGCCGCAGCCCAGACAGTCCAGTGTGCTGATCTGCATCCGGAAGGCCAGGCCTGCCAGCTGTTTGCCCGCGGCGGGGACGGTTTCAAAAGCAGCGGGAGCCTTAGCGGCTTCTTCTTCATTCAAAAGCACAGGACGTATAACAGCATGAGGACATACATAGGAGCACTGGTTGCACTGGATACAGTTTTCCTTGCTCCACTGCGGAACAAAGGCTGATACACCACGTTTTTCGTACCTTGATGTGCCCAGGGGGAAGTGCCCGTCCGCTGCATCCGCAAAGGTGCTGACCGGCAGCTTGTCTCCTTCCAGCCTGTTCATGGGCTGCAGTACATTTTTGATAAAGGCAGGCACATTTTTAACCTCTGCTGCTTCGTCCGGGGCATCGGCCCAGGAGGCAGGAATGTCAACCTTGACCAGTTCGGTTAATCCTTTGTCAACGGAAGCATAGTTCATATTGACAATATTTTCGCCTTTTTTGCCGTAAGCCTTTTTAATGGAGTCTTTTAAATAGCCGACAGCTTCATTTATGGGAATAACGTTGGCAAGCTTAAAGAAGGCCGACTGCATGATCATATTGGTACGGTTGCCCAGACCCAGTTCCTGGGCCACTTGCACTGCATTGATGGTGTAGAAGTTAATTCCGCGGCTGGCCAGGTATCTCTTCATATGGGCCGGCATTTTTTCTTCCAGTTCGGCCGGTGTCCAGACACAGTTCAGGAGGAAAGTGCCGCCGTTTTTAAGTCCGGCCAGCAAATCATACATATAGACGTAAGACTGGTTGCTGCAGGATATGAAATCAGCGTTGTTAATCAGATATGGCGATTTAATCGGTTTTTTGCCGAAGCGAAGGTGGGAGATGGTGATCCCGCCTGACTTTTTGGAGTCGTAAGCGAAGTACGCCTGAGCGTACATATCGGTATTGTCTCCTATTATTTCCACTGCCTGCTTGTTGGCGCCCACCGTGCCGTCAGAGCCCAGGCCGAAAAATTTGCACTGAATGGTTCCTTTCGGCGTGGCGTCAATGGCCTCGGTACGGGGCAGGGACAGGTTGGTGACGTCATCAATTATGCCGATGGTAAAGCCGTTTTTCGGATTGCCGGAGTTCAGGTTATCGAATACCGACTTGATATCGGCAGGAAGAACATCCTTGGACCCCAGGCCGTAGCGCCCACCTACGATTACCGGCCTGAGGTCAGCATCGTAGAAAATGGTGCGTATATCTTCGTACAGTGGCTCGCCCAGGGCGCCTGGTTCTTTAGTACGGTCGAGCACTGCAATTTTCTTAACCGTTTTAGGAAGCACATCGAAAAAATACTTGGCGGAAAAAGGCCTGTAAAGGTGCACTTTGATTACGCCGACCTTTTCGCCCCGGGCCAGCAGAAAGTCTACGGTTTCTTCAATGGCATCGCAAGCCGACCCCATGGCAACGATGATATGTTCAGCGTCCTGGGCTCCGTAATAGTTAAAGGGCCGGTATTCCCTGCCGGTTATTTTAGTGATTTCCTTCATGTATTCCGCTACGATGTCGGGCACCGGATGGTAGTAAGGGTTGCATGCTTCCTTGGCCTGGAAGTAAATGTCCGGGTTTTGGGCGGTACCCTTGATCTTCGGGTGTTCCGGGTTTAGGGCGTTGTTTTTAAAAGCTTTGACGGCATCGTAATCAACTAGTCCGGCTAAATCTTTATAATCAATAGCCTCAATTTTTTGCATTTCGTGGGATGTCCGGAATCCGTCAAAGAAATGAAGGAAGGGCAGGCTGGATTTGATCGCCGACAAGTGGGCTATGCCAGCCAGGTCCATTACCTCCTGCACGCTGCCGGAAGCCAGCATGGCAAAGCCGGTCTGGCGGCAGGCATAAACATCGTTGTGATCTCCGAAAATGCTCAGGGCATGGCCTGCCACAGCCCTGGCCGTCACATGAATTACAGCAGGAAGCAGTTCCCCGGCAATTTTATACATGTTGGGGATCATCAGCAGCAATCCCTGGGAAGCGGTATAAGTGGTGGTCAGGGCACCTGCTGACATTGAGCCGTGCAGGGCGCCGGCGGCGCCAGCCTCCGATTGCAATTCAGCCACTTTTACTGTTTGCCCGAAGATGTTTTTCTGGCCCAGAGAACTCCATTCGTCTACATGCTCCGCCATGGGGGATGACGGGGTAATGGGGAAAATTGCTGCACAGTCGGTGAAGGCATAGGATACATACGCCGCGGCTTTGCAGCCGTCCATAGTTTTTTTGTCTTTAGCCATCAACGATACTCTCCTTTCAGTTTGTGTTTTTTTATCTTTCTATAGTTGTTTCATCAGTATTCCGGCCAGACGTTTGGTCCCGGGTGCGTTCGGTCTATTTTTGTATAATTCTATATTATCCGTCTTCTGAATATATCCTTTAATTTTCTTTTCATCAAGCTTTATTTCGTTTGTATTATGTATAATTTGCAGGAAAAATATGTATATGCTGCAGGTCTAACAATTTCATTATTTCGACTTTAAAGGAGACAACTAACTTGTAGCCTTTTTTGTTAAAGAAATTACCATAATTAGGTTATTTTCCGTTGTTTTACAATAACTAAATATTAAAAGCCGCTTTAAAGCCCGAGAATTCGGGCTTTTCTTTTGTCAATCTTTATGCATTTTTATGTTGTGTATTGTCGTGTATATAAATATAATAGGGTTAGAGGTGAATTTATGTATCTAAAGAAAAGTATGAGCAATGGTAAACCCTATTTATCTTTTGTCCAAGGTTACAGGCAAGATGGGAAGGTAAAACAAAAAACAGTTGAGAAGCTTGGCTATCTTGAAGATCTGGAAAAGGAATATTC
>LADO01000022.1 GCA_000961595.1 Peptococcaceae bacterium BRH_c4b | reverse complement strand
TAGTATTGGGCGGGCGGGAAGGGGTAAGGCCACAGGATATTGTGTCCTATATGCCCCAAAAGGATTATCTGCTTCCCTGGCGCACAGTTTTGGACAACGTTATCCTGGCCCGGGAGGTTGCCGGGGTGAACCGGAATGAGGCAAAAAGTGAGGCGCGGGAGTTGATGCCCCTATTCGGCCTGACGGGGTTTGAGAATAGTTTCCCGTCTGAACTCTCGGGTGGCATGCGCCAGCGGGCGGCGCTTATGCGCACGGCGCTGGCCCGGCGTTCGGTCTGGCTGCTGGATGAGCCCTTTGGGGCATTGGACGCCATTACCAGGTCAAAAATGCAACAGTGGCTGCTGGAAGTCTGGAACAGTTTCAGGCAAACGGTTTTTTTCGTCACCCATGATATCGACGAGGCGCTGTTCCTGTCCGACCGGGTTTATGTACTTACCCCCAGGCCGTCCCGGGTGTCTTTGCACCTGGAAGTTGATTTGCCAAGGTCCCGAAGCGCTGAGATATTGACTGAGCCAAGGTTTTTGTTGCTTAAAAGGCGGGTTATGGATGTACTTGAATTATGAACGTATTGACAAACCGGTCTTAATTTGGCACCATATTTGTACCGAGGTGATAACACAATGAATATTAAAGAAGATATTAAGCCTATTTCTTATATTAAAGCCCATGCGGCTGAGATTCTGGAGCAAGTGAACGAGACCCACAGACCTGTCTATGTTACTCAAAACGGAGAGGCTAGGGCGGTTTTGTTGGATGCTGAATCCTACGAAAAAATGAAGAAGGCTATCGGTTTGTTAAAACTACTGGCCCAAGGGGAACGTGATATAGTCGATGAAAACGTTTTATCGCAGGAAGACTTTTTTTCGGCTATGGATCGTGACTTTGACAATATAAGACCATGACTAAAGGGACATATCAGGTCTTCTGGACACAAACTGCCCAGCAAGATTCAAAAAGAATAATTGAATACATAGCCGCTGACAGTGAAATTCAAGCAAGAAGAGTTTATCTTGCCATTAAACAAAAAGCTGATAACTTACGGCAAATGCCCCTACAGGAAAGAATTGTTCCGGAATTAATATATTATAGTATATTAACCTACAGGGAATTAATTAGCCCGCCCTGGCGAATTATTTATAAGACTGAAGAAAATAAAGTATGGGTGCTTGCAGTAATCGATGGAAGAAGAAATGTGGAGGACATATTGCTTGATAGGTTCATTTAGTTAGGCAATAATAGGGTCAGGCTTGCATTATTGCGTTTATTTAAAATGTATGCTTGATGATTATGATTGATACTGTCCTCTGAGCCATCGCTGATGTTTTTTCTGACAATCTCCTTGCTGATGTTAACAGTGGCTTTTAACACAATGGATTCGATTAGTGCAATTATACTGGCGAGCCATATTACCGTAAGTCCGGGCACACTTTCCCTCAGAACCACCAGCACCAAACCTGTTAACCCCAGGATGGTGCATGATTATTATTGATTTATTTTCAAATAAAAAGTCATTAATTTGTTCCATGTAACACCATCATGAGTAGAGCGCCCTCCGTACCGGGGGCGCTCTACTCATGATGGTGTTAAGCCACTGGAAGAGGCCCACACCAAGTCCCATCAGGCTGAGGAAAGGGCGAATCAAATGGATATTGTTTTTATTAATAACATACTTTACCATAAATTTACTTAATATGGTTAGTTTTTTAACTTCTTGGGTTTAGTATAGGGAATAGATGGGAGAGGGAGTATTAACTACAAAAAAATTTTTGGAGGTAAAAATTAATGATCACTGAGGAGATGGAGGCATTGAACGCCCATTTCGGCAGGATGACCCTGCCCGGAAGGGTAAAGTTGCTGTGGGTGATGAAAGAGTCCTTGCTGAAGACCCTGGGCGTGGGTTTTTATTACGGACTGGGGTCGGTCCGGCTGATCGGGGCCAACGAAATTGGGCCGGTCTTCACCATACGTACTGACCTGCAGGAATTATCCCTCCGCCCCATTTACATGTCCTTTGGTTTTATTAAGAGTTGCATTTTCTGTATTACCATAATTTGTTCAAGAACCAACATACGAGAGGAGTTGCCCTTGTGAGAGCGGAAGCATTTCAACCGATAGCCATTGTGGGTTACGGCTGTGTTTATCCCCCGGATGCCCACAATCCCGCCCAATACTGGCAAAACATCCTGAACGGTAAAAGCGGGATTATGCCCCCGCCACCCGAACGTTGGCGCTGGGAACTGTTTTATGCACCGGACCGTAAAATGGAAGATAAAACCTATTGCAAATTAGGGGGATTCCTGGAAAACTACGTCTTTCCCTACGCCCGGCACAAGCTTAGCCCTCAGGAGTTTCCGGGCTTTAACCGTACCCAGTTCATGATCCTGGATACCTTGCTGCAGGCGGCCGAGATGGCCGGGTACGGCAGGGAACACCTGCAAGGCCCGAAAACAGGCCTCTTTGTGGGAAACATGCTAGGAGATGAATTAATGTGTCATATTTCCTTTCAATTCAGGGCCCGGGAAATATGGCACTGGATCAGGAACTGCGGAGAATTCAATGCTTTGCCGGGGGAAGTCCGGGAGGCCATTGAAAAGGATTTCTTCAATGCAATCAGGGGAAAATATCCCATTTTTGATCAGGAGCATGCGGAAGCATTCTTCCAGGGTATCCTGGCCGGAGCCGTGGGCAGGTATTTCAACGCAAGTGGTGCAACCTGGGTATGCGACTCAGCCTGTGCCTCAGGCTTGCTGGTCATTGACATGGCCTCCCGGTATCTTCAGGACGGCAGTGTTGATCTGGCTCTGGTCTGTGGCGCCATGGGCAATATGAACGTTACCGGCAACGTCAGCTTTGCCAAAATAGGAGGTCTTTCGGGAAATCACTAGTGTCCCTCTCGACGCAAGGGCAGACGGTCTGATCCCCGGAGAAGGCGCCGGTGCGGTGATATTAAAGCGACTGGCAGATGCGGTGAGAGATATGCCACCTCTGAAGAGTTTTAACTGCCGCATGGGTTTTGTATACAGTTCTTTGGACGAACTGCAGCGCAAGATAAGGCTTGCCCTGCAATTACTGAAAAAAGAAGAAAAGGCCGGTTAAGTCTCCCGTTTTGGTGAGAGGGGTGAAAAGTGCGTGTCATTGTTTGCCATAGATCAGGAGAAATGTATAGCTTGCGGTCTGTGTGCTCAGATCTGCATTGAGGAGGTATTTGAATGTAATGAGAAAAACAAGCTACCCAGGATCGTTGATGAAGCAAAGTGCATCCGCTGCGGCCATTGTGCTGCCATATGTCCTGCGGAAGCCCTGAAGCATAATGACATGAACATGCAAAACTTTATTCCTGTTGAAAATTTAAGCATAGAACCTGAACAAATGGAACGTTTTCTGGGGGCAAAACGCTCTGTGAGGCATTACCGCAACAAAAAAGTGGGTAAAGAAGTTGTCGCGCAGTTGCTGAGGGTGGCTCAACTGGCGCCCAGTGACAATAACCGGCAGGAGCGGGAGTTTATTGTTGTAACCAATCCACATGTAATTGCCGAACTGGAGAAGGCAACGGTTGACTATTACAGGAAGTTGCTGGCGCTGATGAATCCTGTTATGCGTAAAATCAGTTATGTTTTTATGCCCCACGCCATCCGTGAACTGGAAAAAGTAATACCGGATTTTCAGGGCTTGCTCAGGCGCTCGCAAAAAGGCGAGCCGGCGGTTTTTCGCGGCGCTCCATGCATAATCTTTATACATGCCCTAAAAGGCAATGTGATGGCCAAAGATAACTGCCTCGCCGCACAACACTATATGATGCTCCAGGTCCAGGCCATGGGTTTGGGCACATGTATCATCGGATACGCCACCGCTGCTGCTTCCAGCCTGGCGAATATATTAAACGTACCTAAGAAAAACCAGATTATTTCGGCTATAACCCTGGGATACCCTTTCTACAACTTTAAAAGAACGGTGGACCGGAAGGAAAAAGACATTATGTGGTTTTAAAACTCATCATAAAACTGATTTGAGGTGTTATCTTGGACGTCCCATTTTCTCAATGGTATAAGGCCATAGAATACCGGCGGTCGCGGCGACAGTTTGTGCCACGGCCGTTGGAACCGGAATTGCGAGAGCGCATGTGTACCGTTTGTGACGAATTCAGACCATTCCCCGAAACGCGCGCCGTTTTAGTCAGCCAATCGCCTGATGGAGTTTTTAAGGGCTTACTGGGCCATTACGGTAGGATTAAGGGGGCAACTGCTTTCATCGCCTATATCGGCAATATGGATTGCCCGAATGTTCAGGAAAAACTCGGTTACATGGGAGAAGGGATCATACTGGAGGCCACCAGCCTCGGCCTGGCTACCTGCTGGGTAGGTGGTTTTTTTAAACCGGAGGTAGCTGCACAACTGGCCGGTTCAGCGGAGCAAGAAAAGGTATTGGCAGTAACGCCCATTGGCTATCCCAAAGCAGAATGGTCCATCGAAGAAAAGCTCATGACTGGTTTTGGCCGAAATCACCAGCGTAAACCCCTGGCTGAACTGATTGTAAATTCACCAGATACCCAATTTCCGATATGGGTGAAATCGGCTCTGGAAGCGGCCCGTCTGGCCCCTTCAGCGGTTAACCGCCAGCCATGGCGCTTTACCGTGTCTGCTGATGACATAACTATCTCGGTAGACAATCTGAAAGATACGTATCACATTTCAAAACGGCTGGATTGTGGGATCGCTATGCTTCATCTGGAGCTAGCCGCCTTTTGCAATGGCTTACGGGGAACGTGGGAATTTCTAGAAGCTCCAAAGGTGGCGCGTTATTATAGGGTCAGGCCCTTAACTTATTAACTTATAATTATAGACCAGAACACTTCCTGTTTAAAATCATATCGGGAGGTGTTTTTTTTCGAGCAAAGAGACTATGGGCTGTATAGTTTTAGAGTCTCATTTATTAAGGGGGTTATCACCATGCAGGGTGGTAACTCTTTTTTTAAATAAAATTCCTATATACCTAATATTTTACAATTATCTGTAATGCATTTAACAATTTATTATTAGAATGATTTCCAGGAGGTGATAGTTGTAATTTTATGGGCGAATTGTGGAAAACTAAAAAATCATTCTTGAAAATGCAAAGGAAGGTGGTAGTTTATGATTTCAGTTAAAACACTTAAGAAAAATGCCCTGTCTATGGTTCTTGCCGGCAGTCTTGTATTTGCTCAAACCTCCGGTATAGCAATGGCACAAGGATCGGTTGCTCCGGACAAGCCTATTGCAAAGAATATTATTGTTATGATCAGTGACGGATGCGGCTACAATCAAATCGATGCCGCGAACCTTTACCGGTATGGAAAAACCGGGGTTCAACCCTATGAGCATTTTCCTGTAAAGTATGGCATGAGTACCTATTCGGTTGGCAGCTACAATCCCCAGCAGGCCTGGGGCAGTTTTGATTATGTAAAGGAAGGCGCCACCGACTCTGCTGCGGCAGCCACTGCCATGTCCACCGGTTTTAAAACTTACGATGCTGCCATCGGCGTTGATAATGATAAACAACCCTTAAAAAATGTTCTCGAGCGGGCTGAGGAACTGGGTAAGGCAACAGGGGTCATTACCAGCGTACAATTTAGTCACGCCACCCCTGCAGGTTTTGTAGCACACAACGAAAGCCGCAACAATTATTCGGAAATTGCCAATGAAATGCTGCAAAAAAGTTCTACCGACGTGATTATGAGCGCCGGGCATCCCCTGTATGATAACGATGGTAAAAAGGCTTCCAAGACCAATTATAAATATGTGGGCGGAGAATCAACCTGGCAAGGGCTGCTGGATGGTTCCCTTCAAGTCGCTGATGCTGATGGTGACGGTAAAGCCGACCCCTGGACCCTTATTCAGGAACGTAAAGATTTTCAAAAGCTCATGTCCGGCGAGACTCCTACAAGGGTCTGCGGTGTAGCTCAGGTTGCATCTACATTACAGCAGTCTCGTAGTGGTGATGATAAGGCTAACCCTTATGTAGTGCCTCTTAACGAAACCGTACCCATGTTGGAAGAGATGACCAAAGGCGCTTTGAACGTATTAGATAATGACAAAGATGGATTTTTCCTGATGGTTGAGGGTGGCGCCATCGACTGGGCAGGTCATGCGAACCAGTCCGGACGTATGATCGAAGAAGAAAACGAATTCAACAAGTCCGTAGAAGCTGTCAATAATTGGGTTGAAAAGAACAGCAACTGGGGTGAAACCCTCCTCATCGTAACCGGCGACCATGAATGCGGTTATCTGACCGGCCCGGGATCCGGACAAGCAGCAGGTTCTCAACCGGTTTGGAACCCCCTGAAAAATAACGGTGCAGGTAACCTGCCGGGTATGCAGTGGAATAGCCCGGAGCATACCAACAGTCTCATCCCCTTCTTCGCCAAGGGCGATGCCGCAAGAATCTTCAAAAGCTATGCGGACGAAAAAGACCCTGTACGCGGTAGCTATATCGACAACACCGAGATTGCAAAAGTGATTTTTGACATCATGGAATAACAGTACCTGATAATTATATAGTACGATATGAGGAAGCTGTACGGAGTCAGTGAACGTACAGCTTCTTTATGTTAAAATATTACATGTAGAATTGCCTATTTCCTCCAACAAAGGAAGGAAAATTAATTAAAATATAGAAGTAAATGTTGTATATATCAGGGAGAAATGAATCTTGGAGAGGGCTGTTACTGTGGCTAAAGAAATACATGTTATCACCGGCGCGTTTGGTTACTCAGGTAAATATATCACAAAACGTTTGTTGGATGCCGATTGTGAAGTCAGAACACTTACGAATTCAATTAACCGGGCAAACCCCTTTGGAGATAAAGTGAAAGTATATCCGTATAACTTCGAATACCAAGATAGGCTTGTTGAATCAATGCAAGGGGCATCCGTTTTATACAACACCTATTGGGTGAGATTTAACCATGCGGATTTTAAACATGCAATTGCTGTTGAAAATACACTAAAACTATTTAATGCAGCCAAGAAAGCAGGAATTGAAAGAATAGTACATATCAGCATAACAAATCCATCTGAAGAATCTCATCTTGAATACTTCAGAGGAAAGGCAATGCTTGAAAAGGCGCTTATTGCTTCGGGAATGTCATATGCCATATTGCGTCCGGCAGTATTATTCGGCAAAGAAGATATCTTAATTAACAATATAGCCTGGTTAATAAGAAAGTTTCCTGTATTCGGAGTTTTTGGAGACGGTAATTATTGTTTGCAGCCTATATATGTGGATGACTTGGCTATGCTAGCCATTGAACAAGGTATGAAAAGAGAAAACGTGATTATTGATGCCATTGGGCCGGAAACTTTTACATACCTGGAACTTGTTCAGTGTATTGGGAAGATCATTGGCAGGCCGAAACCAATCATACATATTCCTGATTCTATCGGATACATCATGGGGTGGCTTGTTGGGAAGATGGTTGGGGATGTGGTTATTACCCGGGAAGAGATTGAGGGTCTTCAAGCTATTTTGCTTTATACTAATTCACCACCTGCAGGCAAAACCAGGTTGAGTGAATGGGTTAAGATGAATTCGAATATTTTGGGTGCAAAATATGCCAGTGAAATTGCAAGGAGAAAAAATAGAAAAAAATCTTATGATAAGCTGTAAGTTTTTTTCGAAAAACAATGTGTAAATGATAAATAATATGCAGTTAGTTTGAGGAGGTTATATTATGCCGCTTGTCAAAGTTGAGCTACTTAAAGGGAAAAGTGCGGAATATAAAAAAGCTGTATTAGACGGAATACATTCCGCTTTGGTAGAGGCTTATAAGATTCCTGATTATGATAGGAACCAGCGACTCTACGAATTGGAAAGGGACAACTTCGAGTTGCCCAATACGAAAACAGAACAATATACCTTTATTGAGATAACGGCATTTAAAGGAAGAAGCTTGGAGGCTAAAAAGAACCTTTACTCAGGCTACCGTAAGGCACATGAACAAAGAGCATGCTGAAATTTCCGAATAAGAACATCGTTGTAATGGCGGGGTTCTTTTTTTGCAGTTTTTTCCGGGGTTGCGCATTTTTCGGAATGCAAAAGAAAAAAGGACGTAAACATGACCTTTAATCACTGGCAGGTTAAAACAATAAGCGCATAGAATTATTGAATTGCTACTAAGAACAGATGAAGAAAAATGTTTTTCAGAGGCGGGTTTTATAATGACAAGCGATAGTATAACGTCTTTTACTATAGATATCTTACAACCAGTTTTAGATAGTATTTCGAATTTAGAGAATATATGGTTAACTAGAGTCAGAAGCATATAGACTATTGAAGGAATACGCACCAAGTAACAATTACGCTTACCAATCCATTGACATGCCCGTCATTGCTGGAAATAATACATCTTCTTTACATGCACAAAAATTAATTATTGATGCAGAGAAATTTATTAATAATAATTTTAACAAACCTATTGATTTGCACAGCGTAGCTGATTTTATACATCTCAACCCTACCTACTTTTCCCACCTTTTCAGGCAAGTTACGGGATATACATTTAAAAAATATTTGACCCAGCTAAGGATAGAGAAAGCAATAGAACTGCTATCAGAATCATCGCTAACTGTAACTGAAATATCAAAACAAGTCGGCTACGATGACAGTAATTACTTTAGCCGGGCTTTTAAAAAAGTGACCGGTTTCCCGCCGAGCCATTATAATAAACTAAAATAAATCCAGATAAAACTAAAATAATAACAGAGACTATGTGGCATTTTGCAGTATACAATAATGCCACATATTTTTTTCTGAAAAGAGGGAGTGGTAATGAAAAAACATCTTTTAGTGATAGAAAAGTTAGCCCCTTCATGGTTTGCATGCGTTATGGGTACAGGTATAGTTGCCATAACCAGTTTTTATTATAGCCAGAATTTTCTTTGGCTTAGAAATTTATCAACTTTACTTTGGATATTAAATGTGCTTTTATTTGCATTATTAATTATTCCGTGGACATTAAGATTGTTTATTTATCGGGAAAAAGCATTATCTGATTTAAGGGAACCAACTACAGGCCAGTTTTATGCCACTATGCCGATTTCTTGCCTGGTGCTTGCTGCAGATTTTCTTATTATCGGAACACATAGTATGGATATAAATTTGGCAATTGGATTAGCCAAAGGACTCTGGATTCTTGGCACATTAATAGCCGTATTATTTGCAGTAATAATTCCTATGCAAAACATTTTAAACCCGGATGTTAGGGTGGAAAACATTAGTCCTGCCTGGTTCATGCCACCAGTCGGTCTGATTGTTATACCCATTTCTGGAGCAAAACTGATTCCATATTGGCCTGATAGTTGGCAACAGATTATGTTAATTCTCAATTATGTTTTTTGGGGCAGTGGCTTTTTTTTATTTCTTTTTATTGAAGCAATATGTATTTATCGCTTTATCTGTCGGCCACCCCTTCCTGGCCACTTGGCTCCTACTATTTGGATAAACATAGGGCCAATCGGTGCTGGTACTATTGCTCTTATAAACCTTAGTTATGCCAGTACACCCTTTTTAGGTGAAAGTGTTGTTCCAGTTCTTAATTTGTTCGCTATATTCTTTTGGGGTTTTGGTTTCTGGTGGATTATCAATGCCGTTTTATTAACTATATTTTATTTTAAGCAAAATAATTTACCTTTTTCCTTATCATGGTGGGCATTTACCTTTCCACTGGGTGCTTATACTGGAGCCACATATCTTATAGCTTCTTTTGTAAAGTCACCAGCAGTCAATATATATGGTTTTTGTTGTTATCTTCTTTTGCTTTTTGTCTGGCTCTGTGTTTTTGTGCGAACTATTATTGGAGTGGGGAGAATGGAATTTTTTAAGTAAAATATCCCCGGGCTGACGAGCTGGATAGTATCCTATATTCAAATGGTTAATAATATGCATGGACGGGCTGTATGGCGGTAGCCTTTGGTTGCGCAACACGCTGCAGCCATGCTAAAAGCCCGGTTGACAACTACGGGTGGAACCGCAGCAGCCAGACCGGGCATGCAATGCCCCGGTATATCGGGGCTTTATATCTGATATTTGTTTGTTTTTCCTCTGTAAGTTGTATTGACAGCGGCATGCCTTAGTCTTTTCTTTAAATAACTTACGGAAGCAACTATTACCAAAGCAAGGGATATCCCTATAATGTAGTCCATGCGCTTCATCACTTCCTTCCTAGGTTGATTGTACACTACTTGCTTGGTCAGTTAAATGTTATTTTCAGGTATTGTGACTCCTTTGATTACGATCTCCCGTGCGATTGCCCTGGTTCATATTTCCGCGCGATTATATAGATTGCCAGTGCTGTGGCTCCAACCAGCCCCGCAATGTAAGGAGTAACAATGTAGTCTCTGGGAACCGACGCATACAGGCCGATATAGCCAAAGGCTATAAAAATAATAGCGGATGCCCACTTGACAATTCTTTCGGGAATTTTTTTGCCTGCTACCACGCCAATGTATATGCCAAGGGCGTCGGCAATGAGCATTCCTGTGGTCGTTCCCATTAATGTAGCCAAAGGGGCATTATACTTTGCCGCCAAGGCGATGGTGGCAAGCTGGGTCTTGTCCCCCATTTCCGCAAAGAAGAATGCTATGCTCACGGTTACTACAGGACCCCAAACAGCTTTTCTTTTATCCTCTCCGTTCAGACTGTCTCCCCGGATTGTCCATAAACCGAACAAAATGAAGGAGCCCGAGGCAATCATCTGAATAACACCCATATTAAGGGTCGTTCCCAGATAATTACCCACCGCCACCGCGAGAGCATGATTTAGTACGGTGGCCAAAAACACTCCAATCAATACGGATTTGGCCGGAAACCGGGTGGCCATAGCCATTGCCAGCAACTGGGTTTTGTCTCCCATTTCTGCCAGCACCACCATTAAAGCCGCACCCAAGAACACAAGCATGATACCAACCCTCCTTAAATATAAAACGAGACTTTTAACATAACCCCAAAAAGGGCTATGTTAAAAGTCTCGCTAATTGGTATGTTCATACCAACGATGAAGCCAGGCCTAAGCCAGTATGTTGACTTCATCTGCGTATAGCCAGCTACTCCCTTTTAACAAAAATGTTAAATTGTTTGAACTGTTAATAATTCTATTTAATATTTTGGGTCAAGTCAATAAATATTTTATGCTATGTTGCCGTGGGTTGAAAAAGCTCACCTATATGAGGAGCTTTGTGGTGCGGTGGTGGTGGAGAATTAGCCAATAAACGGCATTAATCATTTTTATTATATGCGCTATACCTGTTCGAGAGAAACTGCAGTACAAGACCCATTACCAAACCATATATAGCTTCCAAAAAAAAGCAGGCTAACACCATTATAGGAGGTAAAACTGAATAAACTCCGTTGTTTTACAATAACTAAATATTAAAAGCCGCTTTAAAGCCCGAGAATTCGGGCTTTTCTTTTGTCAATCTTTATGCATTTTTATGTTGTGTATTGTCGTGTATATAAATATAATAGGGTTAGAGGTGAATTTATGTATCTAAAGAAAAGTATGAGCAATGGTAAACCCTATTTATCTTTTGTCCAAGGTTACAGGCAAGATGGGAAGGTAAAACAAAAAACAGTTGAGAAGCTTGGCTATCTTGAAGATC
>LADO01000035.1 GCA_000961595.1 Peptococcaceae bacterium BRH_c4b | reverse complement strand
AAAGTCGCCGTTGTAGGCGTTGGTATGACTAAATTCGGCCCGTCCGCCAAGAGTCAGGTGGAGATGTTTGCGGAAGCTGCAATGGAAGCCATTGAAGGGTCAAACATCAGGGCGAAGGATGTACAAGCCCTTTATATGGGCAATGGGCTGGGAGATTTTGAAGAAGGCCAGATGAACATAGCCCCGTTTTGTGCCAATGAAATAGGCATGCCCATAGATGCGCCGTCAACCCGGGTAGAGGGGGCTTGCGCCTCAGCCAGCGTGGCCATCAGGGACGCTTTCATGTGGGTAGCCTCAGGGTTTTACGACATTGTCCTGGCGGGCGGCACGGAAAAGGCGACGGCCATGGGCACACCGCTGGCCACGAGGACTTTTGCCATGGGGACCGACAGCAGGTACGAGGAGTTTAGCGGGATTACCTTTCCGGGCGCTTTCGCCATGGTGGCGCGGATGTATGCCGAAAAATACGGTATTCCTTTAGCAAAATTAAAGGAACGCATGGCCATGGTGGCTGTGAAGAACCACAAACACGGGGTAAAGAATCCGCTGGCACAGTTTCAAAAAGAAATAACTGTTGAAAAGGTGTTGAGCGGCATGATGGTAGCCGATCCGCTGCAGCTTTTAGACTGCTGTCCCTTTTCCGACGGGGCTGCCGCTATCGTGCTGGCCTCCGAAGAAGCTGCGAAAAAGCTGACCGACAAGCCGGTGTACATTCTTGGGGTGGGGCAGGGATCAAACGGCCCACTGCACAGGCAGAAGGATGTTACCAGGATAAGGGTCAGAGAGGCCGCTGCGGCACAGTCCTATAAGATGGCCGGCCTGACCCCTGCGGATATAGATGTCTGCGAACTGCACGACTGCTTCACCATAGCTGAAATAGTGGCCAGCGAAGGGCTGGGCTTTTTTGAATTCGGCAAGGGGAGCGAAGCCGTGGAAAAGGGTGAAACCACCTACGGAGGAAAGATAACGATTAATCCCTCCGGCGGCCTTAAGGCCAAGGGGCATCCCATCGGCGCCACAGGAGCCGCCCAGGCTTATGAAATTGTCAAGCAACTAAGGGGAGAATGTGGCGACCGGCAGGTTGAGGGAGCAAGGGTAGGCATGACCGATACCCTGGGAGGCGACCTGGCTACTGTAGTGAATATAATTTACGGCATATAAGGAGGGAAATATCATGGCCTATCCGCTGACATACATTGAATTTTACGAAGGATTAAAAGAAGGGAAGCTCCTGGGGCTGAAATGTAAACAATGCGGCGCTATTACTGCGCCGCCGAAAATCTGCTGCGCAGAGTGCGGCAGTACCAAAGTAGAAGTGGCGCAGCTGAGCGGGAAAGGTGAAATCAAAACTTACACCGTGATCAGAGTGGCGCCCGATGGTTTCAATCCGCCGTATATCGTTGCCATGGCCGAGATGGAAGAGGGCCCATGGCTGATGGGTAATCTGGAAGGCGTTGATCCGGATAATTTACCGGAAAAAATTATCGGCAGTAAAGTTAAAACCGGCCATAAGGTAATCGAGCCCGCTCTTTATACTGCAGGTGAGGGAGTGGCGATTACCTTTTCGCTTTTGTAATAGAGAAGCGCCGGATAATGATGCAATGCCTATGAGGGACAGACCATATCTGTATCCCCAAAATTCAAAAACACTGTTCGTTTTACAGTCAGAGCTTTTTGAAATAAAGGGCATGGTTTATTAACGAACTGAATTTTGTGGGAAGCTGCTATGGCTAAAGTATTTGCCTCTGAAGCGGCCATGTGGGTTACCACCAAGGCGGTACAAATTTTTGGCGGTTACGGATACACCAGGGAATACCCGGTTGAGCGCATGATGCGTGACGCCAAAATTACAGAGATCTATGAGGGCACCAGCGAGGTACAGCGTATGGTCATTGCCGCCAGTATTTTAAAATAAGGGCAGGTGTGAATTCCCGGTAGTAATAAGTATCCAGAAGCCTAATGACATTCATTCAGGGGAGGTACAGTTTATGGAAGGTAGTAAGAAAAAAAGAACTTCTGGCAAAACAATGCAGACCGCCCGGGAGGCGGGATATTTCGGTAAAAAGATGCTGGCCGGCGCCAGGGACGCCGCCAGTGAAGGCAGACCGACAGCATGGTCAATGGTGGACTGGTGGATGGGCACAACAATCGCCAGGGCGATGGGAGTAGAAATAGTGTTTCCGGAAAATTACGGCGCCTTTTGCGCCTCTGTGGGAGCCGCCGAATCCAACCTGGAATATTCGGAAAGCGACGGATTCCCCTCCACTCTCTGCGGTTATGCCCGGAACTGCCTTGGATACACGCGTAAACTTATAGAAAATGATTTTAATATACCGCCGGACGCCCCTGGTGGGGGCATGGTAAAACCGCTTTTTCTCCTGGCCTCTGGAGTCATATGTGATGCCCGCTACAAGTGGTTTCAAGCCCTGAGCAGGTATTTGAAAGTGCCGATGTGGATGTTAGAGGTTCCCCAGACAGGAACACCCGAGTACTATCTAAAAGATAACAAGGAAAAATGCATAAGGTTTATGGTCAGTGAATTAAGGGATTTTGTTGCCTTTCTGGAAAGGCTCCTGGGTAAAAAGATGGACTATGACCTTCTGTGTGAAAGGGTGGATACGTTATTTAAAACACACCGGCTGGCATATGAAGTGGATCTACTGCGCACCGCCGTGCCGTCACCTATGGTTTCAACGGACTTCTGGTCCATCATGATTGCGCACCTGTACACCCCCGACGACAGCGATGCCCTGGAATTTTACAAGAGGGTACACGAGGAAGTAAAACAGAGGGTGGTCAGCAAAAAGGGCGCCATACCAAACGAGAAATACCGTATTGTATTCACCGAGCTTCCACCCTGGCACAGTCTGTTTTTCTTTGACGATATGGCTGAAAAGCACGGAATTTCTTTTGTTTACGAAAGCTGGGTTTACCACGCGCCGCCACCGCTTACTGATGATGATATTAAGGGTGTCACCGATCCACTGGAACTGCTGGCCAGGTATACCTACAATAAGTTTCACCATGCCGCCCCCGTGGCAAAACAATACAATACAGAACCTATTTTTTTAGTGGCGCCTTACCTTGAAACGATCAGGGAGTACCGGGCCGACGGTATTATGTGCCATCCCCTCCTCTCCTGCCGGCCGGCTACCTATACCTTGATGCATTTGCGAAATTTCGTGATGGAAAAATTTAAGGTTCCCTCTGTGGTTGTGGAGGGCGACATTGTAGACTTTCGTGTTTTCAATCAAGACGAGGCCAATGCAAAAATGGACGCTTTTATTGAAACAATGGATTACCACCGGACACTAAGGAAAAAAGAAGGACTGGAATGGTAACACCTATTAAAAAACAAAAATATGGTTAGCCGCCTTGTAAATCAGTTGGCGTGGCAGCCTCCACCCTGGTAACCATATCCGCCGTCATGAACTGCAGTCCCTGGAAGGTGGCTATGGTCTTGCCGAACTGCACCCTCTCCTTGGTGTGCCTGACCGCGTAGTCCAGAGCCCACTGGGCCAGACCCAAGGCCTGCGCTCCCACCACGGGGCGGGTCCGGTCCAAGGTCATCATGGCGTATTTGAAGCCATCGTCCTCTTTGCCAAGCAAAGGCCACTTCCTCCACTGCCAGGCATACCGAGGGCAGGTCGAATCCCGTGCCGCCGTATTCTTCCGGCACTCCCAGATCCAAAAGCTCCTGCTGGTCAAACAATTCTTTTAAATCCCAGGGGTATGCATCTTTTTCATCAATTTATGCGGCCCTGGGATCCACCTTTTCCTCTGCCAGCCTGCGCACCGTCTGCTGCAGAATTTCCTGCTCTTCCGTCAATTGGTAAAGCAAATGTACTCCTCCTTATTTCGTCGTCACTGTCATTTATGGCGGACAGATAGCGGACTCATTTCGCTATTATATACACCTTTCGGTGGTACAGTATAAAAAAACATGTCAATGGTGGGTCTGGCACAGCATTTGCGTATATCCTTAGGTGGTGCTTTAATTGGATTGCTTACTGTTTTGTTGCTCGAAGAAGCGGAAAAAGTTGAAGAAGACTATGCTGCAAGAGCTATCTTCAGCTTCGGGGGTGAGAGTGAAAGCTACCCGGAAAATCATTGATCAAAATCGGTTGATAATCTGGTTAATAAATATGTATAGCCTGAAGTGTTTATATAACCCCTTTCCATCTATGCAACAGATCCAAATTAGTATTAATGATACTATGCATAGGAGGCAATTAATCAAATGATTCAAACGAATATGCCTGAATATTTTTATTGTTATAGTCCTAATCTTTTTAGATTTTTGACTCTGGAGAACGGAATAAGATATATCTGCTGTGCTTTAAATGAAAATACAAAGAAAAAATTCTGGCAATATAAAAGTACTCCTGAATTAAATGCCGCCTTGAGAAACTATAGAAGCATGGTAAAAGTACAAATTGGTGAAAATTCACCCAATTATACATATGGAACCAATAGGTGAAGTTTCACCAATATCATAGTTTAAACAGGTGAAATTTCATCCATGATACATTTGACGATTCGGTGAACCGGTCAAAAGCTTTGCCTTTAAGCAACCAACCCCATGCTTGACACGGTTTGCGCCGGTGTGCCAACGTTGGTAAACCTGGCAAACCACAGGGTTTGCTGAATGCTTGCTAATATATCCTATCTGTTAGTCAATTGCGTATACATAAATTTAATTTAAGACACGAATTATATAAACCCTCCCAATAATCCTCCCCAACAACCTATACCAACATTATTATTTTTCACCCCAGTGCTGAATATTTCATGGAAACCAAGGGTTTTTTGTTTTATCACATATCAAAAAGAACCAGAAGTACATTTATTGGTTGTTGAAGCAATAAACTGATTTGTTTTGTTTTGGATCATCGTTGCTGACATGGGTATGTGAAGTAAAGACAGGCGTTACTGTCATTTGCAGTGGACAGTATAGCGGACACATTCCGCAATACTGTACATATTCCGGTGGTAAGGTATAAAAAAAGCCCGTCAATACTGGGTTTCCCCTGGCACAACATTTGCGCATATCCTTAGGTGGTTGCTTCTATTGGATTTCTTAATGTTTTGTTGCTCGAAGAAGCGGAAAAAGTTGAAGAAGACTATACCGCAAGAGCTATCTTCAGCTTAAGGGGGGTGAGAGTGAAAGCTACCCGGAAAATGATGAAGCGGCCTATTCTCATTATTTTGCCAATGTCGGACAGCGATATATATGTCTATTGCAGAATAGAAAACCGGCTTCGTCCTGGTACATCTTTTTGGGGGGGTAGGACTTGGAGTATAAAACTATAATCTGTGAAGAGCATGGAAAAGTAGTAGTGGTAAAGTTGAACCTGCCTGAATCTCTAAATGCAATTAGTAAAGATTTGACGGAAGATCTGGATAATGTGCTTAACGCGCTGGAAAAGGATGCTAAAGTAGCTGCACTGGTTATTACAGGTGCAGGGCGAGCCTTTTGTGCCGGGGCAAATTTGAATGAAATACTCCACCTTGAAGGAGTCACAGCATTTTATAATATGCTAAAAAAGGTCCAACTGGTAATTAACAGGGTGGCTGATTATTCCAAGCCGGTGGTAGCAGCAGTTAATGGCCCTGCTCTAGGTGGCGGCCTTGAGCTATGTACGGCCTGTGATATCTGTGTAGCATCGGATAATTCAGTTTTTGGTTTGCCCGAAATAAATGTGGGTGTGCTGCCAGGGGCCGGGGGCATGACCAGGTTGAGCAGGATGGTAGGACCACACCGGGCCAGGCAGTTAGTTATGACCGGTGATAAAATTTCCGCAGGCCAGGCAAAAGAAATGGGCTTGGTGTGGCAGGTGGCGCCTCCTGAAAAACTGCAAGCGACGGCGCTGGAATTGGCCGCCAGACTTGCGGAAAAGCCACCGCTGGCTATTCAGGCAGCTAAAAGAGTAATTAATTCTTCCGGGTTCATTGATTTAACAACAGCGATGGACTATGAAGCTGGATCAGTAGCGATGCTTTTCGGCACACGGGACTGCCGGGAAGGGTTGCAGGCTTTTGTAGAAAAACGTCAGCCTAAGTATAAAGGAAAATAGAACCAGCTAAACTTACTGAATTAAATTATGAAAAAGATTCAGCGGGCAAAAGAAGTGGACAGATAATAACTAAAGGTCAAGTTAAGGCGTGGTTTGATTATTTTGTAATACTAAGGAGGATTAATTGTGAGCAAGATAGGAATCGAGTTTGATAAAGAGGCACAAGCAAAGCTGGATTATAAACTTGGGACACGCGAACTTTATCCCTACGCCGGAATGCATGTGGCAGAAACTTTGAAAGACCACGATGTAACAATAGCTTTTGGGATATTTGGGGGCCATATCTGGAACTTTGTTGATGCTATCAGCCGCATAGGCATAAAAAATATTACCTTCCTGCATGAGCAAAATGCAGTTTATTGTGGTGAGGCTTATGCCCAGGTATCCGGTAAACCGGCTGTATGCTATGTAACAGTTGGTCCCGGTGTCGGAAATGCGGTAAGCGCTGTTCAGCAGGCTCACCTCAGCAACACACCGATTATCTTTTTATGCGGTGGCCATGAGATAGAGCATGATAAACTTTATAACACTATCCAAGAGAGTTATGCAACTGAACTAATGGGAAGTATTTCTAAATGGGCTCAGAGGGTGGTGTATCCCCATACCATCAAACAATTTCTAACCAGAGCATTTAAAGACTGCCAATCTTTCCCCAAAGGCCCTGTAGTTATGGAACTGGGAATAAGTTGCCTGTTTACACAGGATGATGTTAAAAATAAGGTATGGTGGGGCTTATGGGGTGAGCACGCTTCATGGATTCCGGAATGGCGCGGGAAGGATACTGCCAAACCACTGGCCTGCGGCGGAGACCCCGATGACATTGCCAGCGCTGTTAAGCGTTTGTATGAGGTTGACAAACCCTTTATGATTCTTGGTGACGGTGCCGGTTGGGCAAATGCTACTGAAGAACTGACTGAACTGGTTACACTGGCCAAAATCCCATTTACCACAAGGCGCCTTGGCCGGGCCGTGGTTTCTGAAAAGCATGATTATTATTACCGTGGAATACCTCCATTCCGCAATGAAATCGACGTAATGATACCGGTTGGAGTTAAAGTCGGATTTTTTGACGGTTATGGCGGCGGGTGGCCGGAAAGCATACAAATAAGTGAATCCGCGAATCAGATTTGGACCTACGTTCCCACAAGCACTGCCATTATAGGTAATCCCAGAGTAGTAGCCCGACAAATGATTGATTATATCAAGGCCAACAATCTGCAGCCCCCGCCGGGCCGGGAAGCGTGGCTGAATAAAATAAGTCAGGGCAGGGCAGATGCCGAAAAACGTCGTCGTGATAAGGCCATGCACTACGGATTCGAGCATCCTAAATACAAAAAAGAGAATTGTATGCACTACGGGTATCTTTCCCAGGCCATCGCTGACTATCTGGAGGAGAAATATGATAGCAAGGTCCGGGTTATGATTGACGGCTATACCATGTCGGATTATGTAATGCCATACCTTAAGGCTGTTCGCCCCGCCCAGATATTGAGTTCATCGGAGCAGGCAGGTATCGGCCATGGGGTTGCAATGGCCATGGGTGCTGCCTTCGCCCAGTTGGAAGCGGGTGATAAAACTCCGGTTTTAGCTCTAATGGGAGATTCCGGTATGTGTAACGCAGGGATGGAAATAGATACGGCAGCCCGCTACAATTTGCCCATTGTCTACCTGGTAACGGAAAACAACGGATGGATCGCCGGTATGAAATACCACTGGTACGGTCCTGAATGGGACAATTTGGGTGAGCAAGACCGCACAGGCGCTGAATGGCTTGGCAATAAGCAGGGTTTCGGTGGACTGGCCGGTGAGCGCTCACCCAGGCTTAGGTTTGACAAACTTGCCCAGGATCTTAATTGCTATGGTGAAATTGTGGACAGGCACGAAAATTTCACGGCCGCACTGGACCGCTGCTTCCGGGCTGCGGAAAAAGGGCAGCCTGCTGTTTTACACTGTGTGATGGACACTGATCTCATCAATGCAAACATGTGCGGTCCGGTGTACTGCCTGATGTTTGCCCACCTTCCCTGGTGTGACTTACCGCCTCGCGGCAAGCGGGCGCGCAGGGCTATTTGGGGTAAGCCGGATAAATTTGCAGGGCTGGCTGATCTTCCTCAAATGACAACGCACGATTCCTGGGAACCTCTTAGTGAGGATGAAAAGAAGAGAAGCTAGGGGTACGGAAAACTAAATGCCTGGCAAACTAATCAATTCCGGGGTGTCCCAGCCTAGCCTGGGGTGCCCCGGTTATTGATGAGTTAGGGATTATAACGCGGTTAACTGTAATAATTATTCCTCATTTGTAAAACCGAATACAAAGAAGAAAGTCAGGGGGTTAAAAGCCATGCGCAGGGTTGCTGTAGTAGGTATAGGTATGACTAAAATCGGGATATCGGATAAGAGTCAGATTGAAATGTTTTCAGAGGCGGCAATGGAGGCAATCAATAATTCAGCTATTGGTCCGAAAGATATTCAAGCACTTTTCATGGGCAATTATCTGGGAGATTTTGAGGAAGGCCAGATGAACATGGCCCCGATGTGTGCCAGTGAGTTGGGTATGACCTACGATGTACCGTCAGTCAGGGTGGAAGGGGCCTGTGCGTCAGGGAGTGTGGGTATCAGAGAGGCTTATATCTGGGTTGCCTCCGGGTTTTGCGATATTGTTCTGGCAGGCGGTACTGAAAGGGCTTCGGCGATGGGCACCTCACTTGCCACCCGGACTTTCGCTATGGGCTCTGACAGCAGGTATGAATCTTTTTGTGGCGCTACCTTCCCGGGTGTATTTGCTATGATTGCCCGTCTGTATTCCGCAAAATATGGTATTCCCATGGAAAAACTTAAAGAGAAAATGGCCATGGTGGCAGTCAAGAATCACAAGAACGGGGTAAAAAACCCGCTGGCCCAATTCCAGAAAGAAATAACCGTAGATACTGTTTTAAACAGTTTTATGGTAGCCGATCCCCTCCAGCTTTTCGATTGCTGTCCTTTTTCTGACGGTGCGGCTGCAATTGTTCTTGCTTCGGAGGAGGTGGCCAAAAGATTAACAGATAAGCCGGTTTACATTATGGGGGTAGGACAGGGATCGGCTGGTCCTTTATACAGGCAAAGAGATATTACCAGAATAAGGGCCAGGGAGGCGGCAGCAGCCCAGGCATATAAAATGGCCGGCCTGAGTCCGGAGGATATTGATGTTTGTGAACTCCACGATTGCTTTACAATTGCGGAAATACTGGCATACGAGGGATTGGGTTTCTTCGATTTCGGTAAGGGTATCCAGGCATTGGAAAACGGGGAAACAGAGATAACCGGCCGGATAGCTGTAAATCCTTCCGGCGGACTCAAGGCTAAAGGTCATCCAATCGGTGCCACCGGGGCCGCTCAAGCCTACGAAATCGTCAAGCAGTTAAGGGGAGAATGCGGAGGTCGTCAAGTACAAGGCGCCAAATTTGGGATGACCGATACTCTGGGTGGCGATCTGGCGACTTCGGTAAATATTATTTACGGCGTATAATAATTAGGTACCTCTAGCAATTTATACAGTGATCCGGCCATAATGCCATCAGGGCATTGGGCAGTTATTGCTCACTGTATTGCTGTTATATTTCGCCTGTTGCATTCCGACAAAGGAACTCTGCCGGGATATTGGGAAGCTTATAGGATTATATGTTGGGTCAGAATAAAAGAGGAGGGATAAGATGGCCTATCTTTTTAACCACAGGCATTTTTATGAAGGACTGAAAGAAGGGAAACTTCTGGGACTGGTGTGTAAAAGTTGTGGGAAGTACACTGTTCCGGCTAAAATTTGCTGCGCTGAATGCGGTAGTACGGAAATTGAGGCTGTACAGTTAAGCGGAAAAGGAAAAATAAAAACATATACTGTAATTAGAGTAGCACCTGAAGGATTCACTCCCCCGTATATTTTAGCTATGGTGGAATTGGAAGAAGGACCATGGTTAATGGGAAATGTGGAAGGGTGCGGGACAGAATTATCAGACGCAGAATTAATAGAAAAAAACGTTATCCTGGGTCATAAAGTGCACCCCCCGGCTGTCTACAGTGCAGGTGAAGTAGTATCCATAGCTTTCTTTTTGGAATAAGCCATGTCAGGAAACTAAAAAATTCGCAATCTGCTGTGAGTTTTTAGCCAGAGCAGGTACCATGGACTCTAATTATTCAGGGTGTTGTCTTAATCAGGGGAACTTTATTATTGAGTCCGGCGTTGGTACCGGTTAACAATAATCTGGTGCAGCATTAATAGACGATCCTGGCAAAATAACGGGAGGGAAAATGTTGAATATTGATATCATTGCTGTTTTGGGTGCCGGACAAATGGGTAACGGTATTGCCCAGGTTTGTGCTCAGGCCGGCTTCCAGGTTCAAATGCTGGATATTAACGAGGAATGCTTATCAAAAGCCATGGAAACCATTAAGAAAAGTTTATCAAGGCTTGCCAGCGCAGGTAAATTGGATGAGGCAAAAATTATTGATATTATTGATCACATAAAAACCACTACATCTCTTAGCGAGGCAGTAAATAATGCCAGTGTGGTTATAGAAGCATTACCCGAAAACCTGGATATAAAAAAGAAAATTTTTTCGGAGTTGGACAAAATATGCCCGCCGGAAACAATATTTGCTACCAATACCACGGAATTAAGTATATCCGCTATTGCAGCAGTGACAAAAACCCCCGGCAGGGTAATAGGGATGCACTGGTTTTACCCGCCTCCTGTCATGCGGTTGATTGAGATTATTAAAGCTATTAATACTTCCGAAGAAACAATTAAAACAATAGTTTATTTATCACACAGACTGGGTAAGGAAACTGTAATCGTTAAAGACAGTCAGGGATTCGTTACAAGTCGCATTTTTGTTGCACATATGGTTGAAAGTATGAGGGTGCTGGAAGAGGGGGTTGCATCTGCGGGGGATATAGATCTGGCAATTAAGCTGGGTCTGAACTATCCAATGGGTCCCCTGGAGTTGGCTGATTTTGTCGGGTTGGATACTGTGCTGTATGCCACTCACGGTATGGTGGAAGCTTATGGGGACAGGTTCAAACCGCCCCAGGTTTTATGCAAACTTGTTGAGGCAAACAATCTGGGGCGAAAAACGGGCAAAGGTTTCTACCAATACTCAAAGTAAAGCAATAAGTTCTAAGGATAACAAGAACTGGCATGGCCAGTTCTTGTTATTTTGCCTTTCTTTTACATAGTCCTAACTATCACTTCACCAGGCCAATATTTGACCCAAAACACCCTACGTGATATTAAATAGACAGTTCATGGCGCTTGATATATAATAAAAATATGCATATAGCTAATATTACTGGCATAAACAGTCAGAATAGCATTCGTTCATAACTGAGGAGTATATAAATGATCAAATAACAGAGAATGTAGTAGCAAATTTCAATGAAGAATCCAGGCGCCAGCAAGGATTTTATGGTTTATGAAGTAAAAGTCGGGATAGTAACAACAGCATAGGAGTCCTATCTACAGCAGTTATAAAGGACAATATAGAGGTGATTCATGGAATGAATATCATTGATATTATGAACAGAGAGTTTACGTACCTTAAGCCTTACGATAATATGCAAAAAGCTGCCCGGTTATTCAGGCAGTTCAAGCAGGATGGCCTTCCTGTAATAGGAGATGATGGCAAGCTGCTGGGATTTATGTCTAAGGCAAACCTCTATGATGCTGTGGCTTCAGGCTTCACCCCTGACACATCCATTACAGACATCTTTACCAGAAATGTTGTGACTTTTCACGAAAGTTTATCATACGAGGAGATGGCCGGACTCGTTCAAACTAGCCATGTGGGGCATGCTCTGGTGGTCAATGACAGTAATGAGGTCGTAGGCATTTTTAACAAAGCAGAGTGGATTATGGCCATGTTTAAGGAGGGTGCCAAGCTAAACAGAAAGCTACAAATAATTATTGATACAATGCATAACGGTTTGATTGTGGTTGACAGTCAGGGGCTTGTCATCTCCTTCAACCGGGCGGCAGAAAAAACATTCAACACTATGTCTTCCAGTGCAACAGGAAAACCTGTGGAAGCTTTTTTGCCGGGTATAGGACTTGATCAAATACTAACGACCGGAAAGTCAGAAATAGGTGTAAAACGCACCATCGGAAGCATTAGCCTGCTGTGTAATATAACCCCCATTGTAGTTGAAGGAAAAACAAACGGAGCTATAATATCTTTTCAGGATTTAACTGATCTGAATAATATTGTTCTGGAGTTGGAAGCAATTACTAAACTCTATGAAACATTGCATTCGGTAATGGAAATTGCTTATGATGGGATTGTTGTGGTTGACGAAAAAGGTTGTATTTCATTCATTAACCAGGCTGCATCGGATTTTTTTAGACGACGTATGGAAGATATGGTAGGAAAACCTATAGAACAGGTAATTGATAACACAAGACTTCACGTGGTGGCCAGAACCGGGGTGGCAGAAATGAACCAGCTTCAATTTATCGGCGGGGTTCCCTACGTGGTTTCCAGATTGCCAATAATGCAGCAGGGCCGGGTAATAGGGGCTGTAGGTAAAATTATGTTTCGCCGGTTAGAGGAAATCAAAGAGTTGGCAGAAAAATTAGCATCGATGGATTCACAGTTAGCCTATTATAGAAACCAGATAAACGCAGGCAATAGCGCTGAAATAAATCTTGATCAGATCATAACTGCCGATCCCAAATTTAACATAATAAAAAACGAAGCAGAAATTGCAGCCAGGGGCATGTCAAATATTCTAATAACCGGAGAAAGTGGTACCGGCAAGGAATTACTGGCACAATCCATTCACAATTACAGTCCCCGGCGCAAGGGACCGCTGGTAAAGGTAAACTGTGCAGCCATCCCCGAAAGCTTGTTGGAATCAGAGTTCTTTGGATATGCCCCGGGAGCGTTTACCGGGGCTTTGCGCGGTGGTAAACAGGGAAAATTAGCTATGGCCAATGGTGGCACTCTTTTTTTGGACGAAATTGGTGATATGTCCCTCAGCCTGCAGTGCAAGCTGTTACGGGTACTTCAGGATTTTAGTTTCGAGCCCCTCGGTTCCAACCAGACTATCCGGGTGGATATTCGGGTTGTTGCCGCCACCAACCAGAATATTGAGAAAATGATGCAGGAATCGCGGTTCAGACCTGATCTTTTCTATCGCCTGAATGTAATACGCCTTCGTATTCCCCCGCTGAGGGAGAGGAGACAGGATATCATTTTACTGTTTCATTTCTTTTTAGAAAAGTATAATCAAGTTTTTGGTACCAACATAAGCGGTATATCGAGTACTGCCCGGCAGATACTGCTTGAGCACGAATGGCCTGGGAATGTCCGTGAACTAGAAAATGTAGTGGAAAGGGCAATCAATTTTGCCCGTGGCAACATTATAAACAATGAGGATTTACCTCCTTACCTGTCTGAAAAAAACCATTTGGAAAACTGTAAAATCATAAATGAGAACAGAGTGCTTAAGGAGAACAGGAAAATTATGGAGAAGGAAGTGATACTGAAGGCGCTGGACCAGTGCCGCGGTAATAAGGCTGAGGCAGCCAGGATGCTGGGTATTAGCCGATCCTGGTTATATGAGATGATATCTCGAATAGATGTTGGAGGATCCTGAGCAAAATAATATGTTTCCAGGGGAGCATCTTCTCCCTTTGCTAGATCAGGAAGTTTTTAATTCCGGACATCGTTACTGAGGTGGGTATGTAAAGTACATGCTGGTGTCACTGTCATTTATGGCAGACAGATAGCGGACGCATTCCGCTATACTGTACACATACCGGTGGTCATCCGGAATATGTAAAACATCATTAGGAAATATACTTTACGGCGTCCCGACAACAAGACATGTGTCTTGTTGTCGGGACGTTTCAACTTTTACTTAATCCCTGAAAAAATGTTTTTAACTCTTCAACATTATAATTATTAATCGGTTTCCTTTTCCCTGCAAATCATTCGAAAAAATGAAGGAGAACTATTAAAAAACAAAAATCGCTGTACATAAAATCAACTAGTTGATAAAATATTCAAAGAAGTCAAAAAATAAAGCCTGACGGTGATGGTGTTGTTACTGGCGGATTGGCATGTTTTTTGCTTCTCTTTCTTTATATATAACCGGATATTGCGTGGCCTTAACAGGACGGCATTAACCTGTCAAAAACAAGGAGGAGTTGCTATGTTTTTTCAATTGACGGAAGAGCAAGAACTGCTGAAGAAAACGGTAAGAGACTTTGCAGAAAAAGAGATTGCCCCCAAGGCTGCGGAAATGGACGAGAAAGAAGAATACGACTGGAGTTTATGGACAAAGATGGCCGAGATAGGCCTTAGCGGCATACCTTTTCCCGATGATTACGAGGGAGCGGGCATGGATAATATAAGTTACGCCATAGCCGTAGAAGAACTTAGCCGCGTTTGCGCCTCCAGTAGTGTTCTCGTTTCGGCCCACACATCACTGTGCGCCTGGCCAATATATCACTTTGGAACAGAGGAACAGAAACAAAAATACCTCGTTCCGCTGGCTAACGGAGATAAAATCGGCGCCATGGGTTTAACCGAACCTGCTGCGGGCACCGATGCAGGCGCAACCAAAACAACTGCGGTGCTTGACGGGGACGAATACGTACTTAACGGCACTAAAATATTTATTACCAATGCATTTCAAGCAGATATTTATGTAATTATTGCAGTTACCGACAAAAGCCTTAAACACAAAGGCATATCCGCCTTCATAGTAGAAAAAG
>LADO01000017.1 GCA_000961595.1 Peptococcaceae bacterium BRH_c4b | reverse complement strand
AAGGGTCAAGCCCTGGATAATGTGAGAACAGAACGGTTTTTCCGGACTTTAAAATATGACTGCGTTTACATCAATGAATTCAACAGCCCCCGGGAGTTGAGAATTGCTTTGAACCAATACATTCTAGTGTACAATACCTATCGTCCCCATTCTTCCATTGGAGGACAATGCCCGGCCCAAGTCTATGATGGTAAGCATCATCAAGAAGTTGCATGATATTGCAGCCAGAATTATTTTTACTTTTTATGGTATCAATGGCCTAAATTAGCTAACCCCCCTACCCGTGCATTTTACCCTTGACAATGAGGGCGAGTGTAGTAGGCTATTTAAGGCCAAGCAGGCCCCGTAGGGCCTGCTTCCTTGCCTGCTTGAATACGCGAGCAGAGGCTCGTTGTCAAGGGCGGGTAGGGGTCGTAAAAACACACAAACACGGAAAGGAGAATAACTTACAAAATCTTTTTCGTGTCTTGACAACGGGGGGCATTATACTTTGACCCAGGATCAGGCCAGGGAAGAACTCAGCAAGCTGGGTTTAGGCGATAAAGACATGAGATTCAAGGATAAAGCCCAGCTACCCGACGATGTAAAAGCAAAAATCGAGGCCATCCGTACTCAGGTGAAAGACGGCACTTTAACCCGGGAGCAGGCCGGAGAAGAACTTAGCAAGCTCGGAATCGACGGTAAAGGGATACTACTCGGAGATCGGACAAATTTATTTGTGCAACTTATAAATGCGCAAAAGGCAAATGACGAAGCCAAGATTAAAGAACTGCTGCCGCAATTGTTGAAACAAATGCAGGAACGCAATCAGATGATGGCTGACAAGATGGCTGACGTTGAATAAAATACAAAAAACACGGATTCTTTTTTAAAAGAATCCGTGTTTTTGATATAATAGCCGTATTGAAAGCGGGAGGGGAAAAAATTGTTTTGCATCCATCTGGTTGATGATGAGAAAAATCTCAATGAAATATTAACCATGTATTTACAGAAGGAAGGCTGGGAAGTGCGCTCATTTTTAAATGGCGAAACCGCCCTTCAGGCTATCCCGGACCACCCGCACCTATGGATACTGGACATCATGCTGCCCGACATAGACGGTTATCACCTGTTGCGCAGAATAAAAGAGGAATCGCCAAAGGTTCCAGTCATCTTCATTTCTGCGCGTGACGAGGTTCTAGACCGGATTATGGGCCTGGAATTGGGAAGCGATGATTATTTGCCGAAACCTTTTTCCCCCCGGGAGCTGGTTATCCGCACTCGCCGTGTACTGGAACGTGTTTACCAGCAAAATGAATCCAAAAGTTTTCATTTGCACCCGTATATACTGGACGAAGCTAAACGTTTGATAAAAAAGGAACAGGAATTACTTGAACTAACGTCAAAAGAATTTGATCTGGTCTTATTATTTGCCAAACATCAGGGCCAGGCATTATCCCGTGAGCAAATTATTGCTCATATATGGGGAGAAGATTATGTCGGCACTGACCGGGCAGTGGACGACCTGATACGGCGCCTGCGCAAAAAGCTGCCTGAATTGCGCATTGAAACACTATATGGGTATGGTTACAGGATGGTATTTCAATGAAAAAGTTTCCTTTAACAATAAAAATCTGGCTGGCCTTGCTCCTCACAAGTTTATTGTTATATATGATTTTTTTGCTGATTATCCCCAATATAATCCGCAGCTCTTTTACATCACCACTATTGGATTTACCACCCAAAAGATTAGCCGCACAAGAAAGACGGGCTCCCTCCCAGGGTTTCCCTGTCAGGCAATTCATTATTCTGGACAACGGGACAACACTTCCGGAACAGGCCTCAGAAGTGCTGCCATCTTTTCTTTTACAGGAAATATCCCAAAAAGCAAAATCACAACAACAGCCTTATAACAGATATGAATATATCAATGAGCAGGTGCGTTATCGCTATGTAATACACAAAGATGAAGCATACGGGCGTCCGTTGTATAAGATAACAATCTTAGCAAAATCGGACGAAAATCTTTTCGTCCAAAGATTACTGTTACAGTTCATGCTGTTTGCCGGCGGCGCCCTTGTTGTAAGCTGGTTTGCGTCTCTATTTATCGCCCGCTATTTGACGCGCCCGTTAGTGCAAATGGAGCAACACGTTAAGCACATAGCCGACAGGAACTGGCACGAGCCGCTTCAAGTCAAATATAACGATGAATTCGGGCAACTGGCACAATCCATCGAAAGCATGCGTCAACAGCTAATACGGCAGGAAGAAATACAACAATCCATGATGCAAAATATATCCCATGAATTGAAAACTCCTGTTATGGTTATACGAAGCTATGCCCAAGCCATGCAAGACGGTCTTTATCCCAGCGGGGATCTGGCCGGCAGCATTAAGGTTATAGATGATGAAGGAGCACGGCTGGAAAATCTTATTAAACAATTGCTATGCTTAACCAGACTTGATTATATGTCAACGCAAAAACCAATCAACAGCGTTATTTGCTTGGATGATTTAATCAAAGAAAATGTAGATAGAATGCGCTACCGCCGATTGGATATAGACTGGGAATTGAACCTGCAGCCCGTAGAAATACAGGGAGACGAAGAAAAATGGCGGGTGTTGATAGAGAATATACTGGATAATCACCTGCGCTATGCTAGTACCTGTCTTCAGATAACTTTAGCCGTGGAAAAAGAGAAGAATGAAATTACTATTCGGTTCTGCAATGACGGTTTAAAGATTGAACCCAATGTGTTGGAGCAGGTGTTTAAGCCGTTTAAGAAAGGGCAGGAAGGAAAATATGGTCTTGGATTACACATTGCTCAACGAATCGTAAAAATGTATCAGGGAGAAATCCGTCTATATAATATTGATGGGGAAAGAAACTGGGTATGTACAAATATTAAAATACCCCTTCGTAAAATGACTTGATATCAAAAATATATTTTTACAGTCCTCAGCTAAATGTCCGAACCGATTGAAGAAGCCGGCTGTTACGCCGACTTCTATTATGTTAATCCCTCCGCAGTGCTTCGATAGGATCCATTTTGGCCGCCTTGTTAGCGGGCAGCATACCGAATATTATACCGATGGCGGCGGAGAAGGCAAATGCAATCAGCGCCGTCCACCAGGACACCAGGGGCGACCATTTGGCCACCTTGGCAATGAGAAAAGCCCCACCTATACCCAGCGCCATTCCGATAATACCTCCCAGTATGCACAGAACCACGGACTCAATTAAAAACTGGATAAGAATATCCTTTCGTCTGGCCCCCAGGGCTTTGCGAATGCCTATTTCCCTGGTCCGCTCAGTTACCGAAACCAGCATTATGTTCATTACCCCTATGCCGCCCACAAATAGTGATATTCCGGCGATGGCGCCGATTATAAGGGTCATGATGCCGGTTATTTTGTTGGCGGACTGCATTACCTGCTCCATGCTTTGGCTGGCGTACTCTGAACCCCGGTGCCGGCGCTCAAGCACCTTAACCGTCTGATCCATGGTTTCCTGAACCTTTTCCTTGGAAACGGCGCTGCCTTCCAGTTCATTTATGTAGTCTCCATACATATTGCGCCAGGCCCTGCCTGGTATATAAGCATTGACATTTTCGCCAAAGCCGAATATGGACTCGCCTTTGGCCACCAATCCTATAACCAGAAAGGGTGTGTTGCCGATACTGACCATATTCCCCACCGGCTCCGTGCGGCCGAATATTTCGTCTGCCAGCGCCTCGTCCAGCACGGCCACCCGCTGGCTCAGGGAATCATCCTCGCTGCTGAAAAAGCGCCCTTTTTTCATGGTTAGCTTACTGGTAAAGGCGTAGTCGGAGGACACTCCCCGCACCTGGCAATACTTTTTATCCTTCGGTCCCCTGACATCGTCCATGTTACTGCTGTTGGCGGAAAGATGGGTGATAGCCGGAACCTTGTCTTTAAGCACCTGCATGTCGCTAAGTTCGAACTTATTGCCGGTGGACTGCTCTTGATTGCGCCAGTCCGGGTATATGACAAAAATGTTGGTACCCACCTTTTCCATTTCTGTCATCAGTACCGCCCGGCCCCCCTGGCCTATGGCCACCACCGCAATCACCGCAGCTATGCCTATGATTATGCCCAGGGTGGTTAAAAAAGAGCGCAGCTTATTGGCCCTGACCCCCTCCAGAGCCACCCGTATGCTCTCCAACAGGTTCATTGGGCATCCCCCCTCCGGGCGTCAAATTCAGATACTGTTTGTACAAAGGGAACTTCCCCGGAAGGCACGACAAGGGCTGATATTTCACTGGCATGAGTGTTGTTTTGGTTCCCCGGACCCAGCTTTGTTAACTGTTCTACAGCTTTCCGGGGGTTTTCTACTTTTTCGTCATCCACCAGACTGCCGTCCCGGAAATGAATGATTCTGGAGGTATGCAGGGCAATATCCCACTCGTGGGTTACCAGCACTATGGTGGCCCCACCCCGGTTTAAATCCTGAAAAATAGCCATTATCTCTTCCCCGGAGCGGGTGTCCAGGTTGCCCGTGGGCTCGTCGGCCAGCAATACCGCCGGTTCGTTAACCAGTGCCCGGGCTATGGCCACCCTCTGTACCTGGCCGCCGGATAGCTGGTTGGGACGGTAGTTAATTCTATCGGCCAGCCCCACCCTTTCCAGGGCCGTGGTGGCTCTCCTTACCCTTTCCCGGGCATCTATCCCGGCATATAACATGGGCAGTTCCACGTTGCGCTGGGCGGTTGTCCGTGACAGCAGGTTAAAATTTTGAAAAACAAAGCCTATTTTAATGTTGCGCACCCTGGCCATGCCGGTGTCATCCAGGGTGCTTATTTCTATTCCGTCCAGTTTGTATGAGCCGGAGGTGGGTGTGTCCAGGCAGCCCAGAAGGTTCATCAGGGTTGATTTGCCGGAACCGGACGGCCCCATTACGGATACAAACTCGCCGGTTTTAACTTCGAGGTTCACGTCTTTCAACGCCACCACCGGGTGCGCCCCGGTGCTGTATATTTTAGCCAGTTGGGATACCTGAATCATCATTTATCCCCCCCGGCCGGAGGCACATTATTCAATACCGAAACCCTGGTGCCGTTCTTAATATTGTCACCCGGGTCTACAATCACCGTTTCGCCTTCCTTAAGCCCGGATTTTATTTCCGTGTAAAGCTCCGTATCCAGGGCGGTTTCCACCTTTCTTTCTTTTGCGGTGCCGTTCTCCACCACGTAAACCATGTGCTTCCCATCTTTTTCATCCACTGCCTCGTAGGGTACCACCAGGGCCTTTTCCCTGTCCACCGTGGTAATGGTCAGATCCACAGTATATCCCGTGCGAAGGCCTTCGGAGTCACCGGTTATGCTGACAATCACCGGCACTTCGATCTGGCTGCCCTGATTCCCGTCTTGAACCAGGGCTCCGGGGGATACGCTGTGCAGCACCCCGGTATATTCACGGTCCGGTACCGCCGCAGCAGTAACCTTTACTTTCTGCCCTATCTTCAGCCTGCCGCTGTCCGCCTCGTTCACCCCGGCGGTCACTTCCACCTTGTCCGTGTTACCGATGGTAATAAGCCTGGTGCCGGGATTGATGTGGTCCCCCTCGGACACTTCCACGGCTATTACGACGCCGTCCATTTCCGCCGTGAGGGTATTTCTTTCAAATTCCCGCTGGGCCAGTTCCATCCGGATGCGGGCCTGCTCCACCTGTGCTTTAAGGGAGGCCAGCTCCGGGCCGGTGGGACCCGACTCTTTGATTTTCAGCCTGGCTTCTGCATTTTTGTATTCCGTTTCCCTTGCTATCAGATCAAGCTCTGCTGTTTCCAGTTCCTGGGCGCTAACAGCCCCCTGGTCATAGAGCTGTTTAGTCCTCTCGAATTTTTTCTGGGCGTTTTTGTAGTCGGCCTCGGCCTTTTTATAGTCGGCCCTGTTCTGGGTTATTTCCTCCGGCCTGGGATTTAGCGCATCTTCCAGGTTGGACTGCTGTACCGCATAGTTGGATTTGGCCTCACTAAGCTTGTCCCCGGAATCACCGGCGTCCAGCAGCCCGAGCACCTGGCCCTTGCGCACATGGTCTCCAGGGTTGACCAGCACTTTTTTTACCGTTGTTTCTTCATAGCTGTAAAACTCCTGTTTTTCCACCAGCCTGACCCTGCCGGTGGCAAAAACATTGTCCTGAATGTGCTTAATTTCCACTTTGGCTGTTTTTACCGGTATTCCTGCGGATTTCCTGTTTTTGATTATGTTGGCCGCAATCACCGACACAATAAGGCCGAGGATAAGCACCCCGGCCAATAACTTCTTCCATGATATTTTCACTAATTTTTGTTTTAAAGACTGCAACACCCATCTCTCCCTTTTCAATGGGGCACACCACCATTAAACAAATGTACTTGCTAATTATGAGGTAAAACAATAACCGCCCCTTTAAATACTCCTAATACTATAGACGCAGCAAAAGGCTTTTTTATTTCAGTCAATCAACAAATTTTTTTATAAAATTACATACCGGCAGCCGGCATCTTGCTTAAAGGGGTCAGCAGTCCCGCAAGCAGGACAAAAATGACCCAAAGAACGCCCAAATATGTACCGGTTTTTACGGCGGGTACCTTCATGGCCACGGAACTTCCCACGGCCAGCAAAACCAGTCCCCAGAGGGAGAAGGGATCAACCTGCGACATTATCATATAAAACCTGTCAATCTTATCCCCGGGGAGCAGCAGGGCCAGACCGGTGCTTACCTTGTACATATTCTGGGCGGGACTGCTCATTATCAGAACCGTCTTAATAACCGAAGCCAGCATCAGCGGCAAATAGGCATAAACCGTTACGGCAAACAGGGTTTTAAAAGGTGCCTTTTCCCCGGTGAAAGCGTTAAACAATTTCAGGAGACCGGCCATAATCAACCACATGATCAGTGGCCCCAGCACCGAGCCTACCAGTGCCATCACCACAGCCGTGGTGGTGGCTATGCTTATGGCCTCGGCCGGTATTTTTGATGCATCCGGCGCATTCTGAAGAGTCCAGAGGGTTAATTCTTTTATTTTGGGGATTACCGGCAGTACCAGTATAAAATTTACAGACAACAACAGTGCCGCCAAACCGGCCACACCGGGACGGGCGGCAATGTCTTCAAAGGTTTTACGCGGACATCCCAATAAAACCCCGCTGATCCTCTGCCAGAGATTTAGATTTCCATTATTCCCGGGATCTTTGATTTCACTGTCTGTAAAATTTTGTGTATCCAATCCAATTCCTCCAATCAAGGTAAGGGAACATTCGCTAAACCCCTTACTTTTTATTTTTTCCGGGACGGAATGTCCCCAACAAGAAAGCTAAAATAAATGTTGACAGTTGTGTTAACGTCTGTTATTGCAGGTCATCCCTACCAGAATAACTTATTCTAACCATAAGTTACATAATCCTTCATTAATTCAAATCTTTTTTGCTGAAAGCCGAAACGGATCCTTTCCAGCAAAGAAACACCACTAGCGACACCAGCGCCGCGCCCAATACGTAACCCTGCCCCAGACTGATCCCAGGAAAGAAAAGGGGGATTTTATGGAGAATTCGCCCCAATGACATACCGCCGAAAAAGAACACGAAAAAAGACATGGTGTATACCCACTGTATACTGTTGTATCCCCAGCTGAAATACATTAACAACACTATACTGTTAAGCAGTAGAGGGGACAGCCCCGCCAGGACAACAAACCCAATCTCTGCGACTAAAGCGCTTAAGGCAGGCCACAGCATATTCCCCAGATATAGTACAAAAAAAGTAGAATCAGCAAGACCGCCTCAAGCACAATCATGGCCGCGAATTTGGAATTTACCACCGTCCGGGCCGAAACGGGCAGCGATCTGAGAAAGGATATGCTTTTGTTTTTGTCCTCGTGAAAACAGCTAAAAAGGGTATAACTATAGGTTAGGCCTAAGGCGAAAATCAGTACGGCCGGGTACAGCCCCCCGTTCCTCAGATCCGTGCCGATAAACATTACCCCCATCGCAGCGCCTGCCAGCACCGCCACCAACGCTAGCCTCACCCTTTGCAAATACAGGTCCTTGGCTATTATATTCCACATTTATTTACACCTCCCCCCGGGATATTACAATCATTATTTCCTCCAGGGACATGGGCGACAGCTGAACGTTTTCCGCACCCAGCGAGGTCAGCGTTTTTTGCAGGTCTCCGCCGCAGTCACCGCTGACCCCCTGGTAGTTTTGATCCTCTCCCTTGTAATAGGCCAGATATTCTTTCAGCCTTTCTAAAGCCCCGCTGTCCTTCGCCCTGAATGAAACCCGGCGCCATCTGTCGAGAATATTTTCCTTCTCATCACAGAGGGCGATCTGCCCTCCCTTTATAAAAGCCACGTAATCGGCCACTTTTTCAATATCTGAAACTATGTGGGAAGAAAACAGCACCGACCTGGATTCATCCTGGATTACCTCCAGCAGTTCTTTCAGGAAGTCGTGGCGCACCACCGGGTCCAGCCCGGAGGTGGGTTCGTCCAGCAACAGCAGCCTTGGCCGGTGGGCAAGCGCCAGGCACAGGGACAGCTTCATTTTGCCGCCCTTGGATAGTTTTTTGACTTTTTTGTTCCTGTCCACGCCGAACTTCTCCAACAGGGCATGGTAAAAGCAGTGATCCCAATCTTTATAGTATTTTGAAACAAACTGCCCCAGCCAGCCGGCAGCGGCTTCCTCGTACAGATTGCATTCCTCCGGAACGTACCCCACCTGTTTTTTTATTTCAATTTCCTCCCTCAAGTAGTCGCGGCCCAGCAGGGTAATGCTGCCCCGGTCAATCCTGACAAGATTCATTGTCGCTTTGATCATGGTGCTTTTGCCCGCCCCGTTTGGCCCCAGCAGCCCCATGATGGCCCCCTGGGAGAATGAAAAATTATCAATTTCCAGAGTAAAACCCGGATATTTTTTGCAAACCCCATTTAATTCCATGGCCGTGCTGTTCATCATGCTCATTGCCTCCTTAGCTCTTCCAATACATACAGAAAGACATCTTTCACCTCGTCAGGTTCAATACCGGAAGCTATAGCCTCCTCCAGTATGCCCCGCAGCCTGACCTCCAGTGCATTCAAGGCTGCCTTCCGCCGGGCTGCCTTATCCACCGGAGACACAAAACTTCCTTTGCCGGCCCTGGTATAGATCAGACCTTCTCTTTCCAATTCTTCATAAGCCCGTTTGGTGGTAATCACACTGGTGGTCAACTCCTTTGCCAACTGGCGAATAGAGGGCAAAGCCTCGTGTGGTTCCATTTCCCCGCTGCATATTTTGTTTCTGATTTGTTCCACGATTTGCTGATAAAAAGGTATAGGGTTTTGTGGAGATAAAAATATCAGCATAAAAGCCCCCCGCATCCAGCTTATACTGTGTATGTACTATATATACAGTACATCTAAAAATAATTGCTGTCAACAGCTTCCATAAGGAAATCCACCACACCATTTTTGATAAGTCGTTTGCAAAGAGATTGCCTACGGTGCACACTAAAAAACTGACCTCAATAGCAAAACCAACGCACAACCATGCAGCTGCATTAAATACCGCTGGCAGCAAGACGCCTAATAAGGAAATAGTCTCCTCCAGGGCTGCTTCCGTTCACTTTCCAGCCTCGCAGTATATTTTTCGATGTATCCCCTGATGGGCTCAAAACCGGCCAGTACTATCCACACAGCCTCTACCCGCCCGATGAATTTGGGGTCCAGATATTCCATTTCCCCCAGTTTAACCAGCGGGCAAATCATCAGTCCATCATAATCAAAGTCAACTCTTGTCTTGTCTCCTTCAAGCCTGGCGGCCAATGGGAAAGTGCGGCAGAGCAAAGGCCGCTGCGGTCTGGGGCAGGTTCCCCGGCAGAGCATAAGGTACGACTTCGCGCCGGGAAAGGGGTGTTCACCCTGAGGGAGTTCCACCACCTCACACCAGTCCTTGTCCCTGAAAAACTGTTCTTCGCCGGGGAGAAGGTATACCCCTACCCCGCTTTCCCACTCGGTACAGCATTTTGACCCGCAAAGGTGGCCGCAATCTATCGGCAGCGGGGTAACATCCTCCAGCAAATGGTACATTTTTTCAAATGGTATTTGTTTCAACAGTATCCTCCCCTCCAAATTGTGGATGCTTTACCATACCGATTTTCGCACCCTGGTTAGCACTACAGCGTAATATTGCTTATTTCGCTATGCCCGCTACGCCACGGGTGTATGAAAGACTTGATGTTCCGGGATTACGGATCAGGCCGCACACAAACTATGCTTTTTATTTAATCCTGAAGTACAAAAATTTTATCATAAAATTTTATTTAATGGGAAAAATATCCCCGTCAAGGAGGTGATATTATGCCGGATAAAATAAAATGCACCGTCACTGAGTGCCAGTATAACTCATCGGTGGAATGTGTGGCTCCCATGATCCAGGTGGAACGCAACCACTCCAGTAACGCCAACAACTCTGACCAGACCAAATGCGAAACTTTCAAATCAAAAAACATGTAACATGAAGGAGGGGGCGTCCAAACCCCCTCTTTTCACACTGGCATGATTCTATGAGACCGCTCCCAAAACTGCGCCTGGTACTGTATTAATCCCTGCTGGAAAGAGATTTTTCCACTTTGTCCAGATGTTCATACATAGCCTTTCTGGCTTTCTGGTCCAATCCCTGACGTATAGCCTCAAAGACAGCCCGGTGCTCCCTTAGCAGTCGCTCAGGTGTACCGGGAGTTTTATATAGCTCCTGCCTTGCTGTTTGAAGAACACGCCGCATGATGCCGGCTATGGAGTCCATTAATTTCACCACCAGGGAATTCCGGGTGGCCTCGGCCACTGCATAATGAAAGTTCCAGTCGGCCTGCTGACCCAAATCCCCTGACTTAATATCCACTTCCATTTGATTGAGAGCATCTTCCATTTTCTGTAACTGCTCTTCCGTGTGACGGAGGCAGGCCAGCCCCGCAGCCTCAACTTCAAGTATTTTTCTTAATTCCAGGAGTTCCCTGGTAGTATCCTTCTCCGTTAACAAAATGAGGGCAAGCATTTCCACCAGCGAGTCTGTTCTGACCTGCCTGACAAAAGTGCCTTCCCCCTGCCTTATCTCAATAATGCCCATAGCCTCAAGCGCCCTGAAGGCCTCCCGGACAGCCGAACGCCCGACATTTAACATGTCGGCCATTTCTCTCTCGGAAATTAATTTGTCACCCGGGTTTAACTCTCCCCTGGCTATCAGTGTCTTTATCTGGTCAATTATCTCCTCGTAAATCTTCCTTGTTTTAATAGGCTTTAAGTCCAATTGCCACACCTCTGGTACTGCTATTTCAGCGTTTGCTATTACTATTTTCTGCAAATATAGTTATTATCCTTTAACTGTAGTGGAGCCATGGGGACGGTTATAAGGTACGGGGACACACCTCCTACGGAGGAATGTCCCCAACGTATGAATGTCCCCATGTCCCCGAAGCGCAGCTATAAAATCGGGGATATTCCCCCCATACCTTAGTCGGGAAGACGATGGAACCGTCCCCGTGGCGTAGCGGCCGCACCCTGAAAAACATCGCAGTCATGGTTAAATAGAGTCTGCCAGTATCTCGGCCATATGTCTTACGCTGGGCCGGCCAGCGCCTCCTCCTGCGCTGAGACCCCTCCATATCTGCATCAAACAGCCGGGACACTCCACGGCAACCACATCAGCACCTGTCTTATTAATATTGTTAATCTTTTGTTCCAATATTTGCTGAGACAGTTCCGGATACTTAACAGCATAGGATCCTCCAAAGCCGCAGCAGCGGTCAGCCCAATCCATCTCCACCAACTCCGCGCCGGTCATCTTGATCAATTCCCTGGGCTCCCTGAAAATACCAAGGCTTCTTTTCAGGTGGCAGGAATCGTGGTAGGTTATTTTGCCCTTTTGGGGCGCTGCCACTGACTGAAATTCCTCTGCCCTGTCGAAGATAAAGGCTGAAAAGTCCTGGGTAATGTTCGCCAGTTCCCCGGCCCGGGAGGCGTACTGTTCGTCGTTTAGCAGCAGCTCGGGATATATTTTCTTCAAGGCATAAGTACAGGTTGGGCAGGGGGTAAGGATGAAATCAGGCTTCCCGGCCCAAAAGGCGTCAATATTCTGGCGGGCAACCTTGGCCATTACCGTCGGCGCACCCAACTGGCGGGCAGGATAGCCGCAACATGTCTGCCCCTGTGGAAAGATCACGTCATATCCCATGCGATCCAGTACCTTTACCATATCCAGGCCTATTTTAGGGTATACAAAATCCACCAGGCAGCCCGGGAAAACTCCCACTACAGGCCGCCTGCGCTCTCCCCCCGAAGACTTGATAGTGTCTTTTAAAAGGTCCCGCAGGGACGTGGCGGCTATGGCAGGCAGTTTTTTCCCCCCTGATATTCCAGCCAGGAAAAACGGCAGGTGGCGCATGGTTCCGTCATCGCCGGTAAAGGGCTTCTGGGCTTTTGCTGCAGCCTTTAACATGCCGTGAAACAGCTTCCGGTTGGGCAGCACTTTTTCCAAAATAATACGCTGGGAAAGGGGAAGCCCGTCCTTTTGCACCAGACGGTTGCGCAGCTCTGTGGTCAGCCCGGGCAGGTCTACTTTTCCCGGACATACTTCTTTACATCTGTTACAGCCCAGACACAGTCCCTGAATGTCCTTCGACTCTGCCATGCCGTCCAGGAATGCTGTTAGAATTGACCCTATGCCACCTGTGTAGACACTCCCAAAAACGTGTCCGCCTACCAACTGAAAAACCGGGCAAACATTGAGGCAGGAAGCGCAGCGTATACATTGCATGGCATTGCGGAAGACAGGGTCCCGCTGCATCTCTGTGCGGCCGTTATCCAGAACAACAATGTGCATTTCCTTTTCCACCACTTTGCCCTGCGCATCCATGGCCCTGGCCGGGCCGGTGAGCATGGTAACATAACTGGTTATCTGCTGGGCGGTGGCACTCCGGGGCAGAGCCTCCAGAATGGGAGCAATGTCACTGAGCCTGGCCACCAGTTTTTCCAGACCCACTATCACCACGTGCAGAGGAGGCAAAGTGGTGGTCAGGCGCCCGTTCCCTTCATTGGTAACCATCACCAGGGTACCTGTTTCGGCTACGGCTATATTAGCACCGGAGATGCCCATGTCCGATGCTAAAAATTTTTCTCTCAGCTTTTCTCTGGCTACGTTGACCATATAGGGTATATCAGCCGGGATATTTTCTTCAGTTTCCCGGGAAAAAACGCCGGCAACCTCTCCCCTGGTCATGTGGATGGCCGGCATTACCATATGGGAAGGTTTCTGGCCGGAGAGCTGGATAATCCACTCCCCTAAATCCGTTTCCGTAACGTCCAGGCCGGCATCCTCCAGATGCTTGTTCAGGTGAATTTCCTCGCTGGCCATGGATTTTGATTTGACCACCGTTTTGACTCCACGCTCCAGGGCAAGCTTAAGTATATAATCCCTGGCCTGTGCCGCGGTGGCGGCACGATATACCCTGGCCCCTCTCCTGGCTGCCTCTTCGGTAAAACGGCCGGCCAGTTCTTCCATGTGCTCTGCGGCATATTTTTTTATGCCGGAGACTTCTTCCCGCAAAGCATTGAAGTCCCTGTTCCGATAAGCCCGCTCCCTGTCTCCCACATAAGCATCACCGAACCTGCCCAAGGCGCCCCGCAGGTTTTCATTGGCCAGCGCTTTATTAATATCTGCTCTGAATTCATTTACCCCCACGGATAGCACCTCCCGGACTGTCAATAAATATAATCTCAAGCTTGCCGGGCCCATGCACACCAATGGTAAGCACCCGCTCAATATCCGCCGTTCGGCTGGGTCCGGAAATGAAAGTCAAATAGGCAGGCAGGGAACTTACGTTATCTTTGTAGCGTTCCAGGGCAATCCGCAGGGTATTCACCAGGCTGTCTGTGCGGACCAGCACCAGGTGTACGGGGGGAAGCATGGAAACCAGCCTGCCCTCCATATCGTCTGCATAATGTCCCAGGGTACCTGTCTCGGCGATGGCCAGGTCTGCGCTGGAGATGCCCATATCGGCCCCGGCTGCCAGCTGTCTGAGATTATCCGCATGAACTGACGCTCCGGTGCCGTCAAGGCTGACGGCGAGATTTAATTCCCTGACCATGGGAGATAGATCAGTTACAATTGTTATTATTTTTAACTCATTAACTATTTTTGCGATTTCTCCGGCAGCCTCCGTATAGCCTTTTACCCTATGCACCCGGGCAGAGATAGCTTCCGCCATATACTTAAAATCCTCATATAATCTGTTATACTGTTCCCAATGGCCGGAAACAATTGTGTCATCCTGTGTCAAAGAGTTCACCCCGCTCTCCAGCAATTCGTTAAATTACTGACCTACCCACTGGGCAGGCCGCCAGATATATGGCCGATAACGCATGATTAGCTGGTGGTCATACCATCATGCCATTAAATATTCAATGCCCTTTGAAAATTTCCTTCGTGCTGCATATAATTTTTAATCTTTTGCTGTAATGTAAATATTAACATTTAATTTTTATGCAGGAAAATATGTTATTCTAACAAAAATGAAGAAGTCATGTGATGGTCTGACCATTAGATTATTAGTCAGGAGGGTTTGCCTGTGCAATATAACAGAGTAACATCTGCGGTGATAGCCAAGCTGGAAAATATCGTGGGGCCCAAAAAGGTGCTTACTGACCGGGAAAGTCTGGAAACATATTCTCATGACGAAGTTCCCGGGACAGAGTGGTGCCGTATGCCCGAAGCGGTGGTTAAACCGGAAAACACCGCCCAGATATCTGAAATTATCAAGCTGGCAAACAGTGCAATGGTGCCGGTTACACCCCGGGGAGCCGGTACGGGGCTGGCGGCCGGGGCGGTTCCCGTGCTGGGGGGAATTGTCTTATCCCTGGAAAAGATGAATAAAATTATTGAAATTGACAGAGAGAATCTTTTTATGGTGGTGGAACCGGGGGTAACCACCGGGGAAATTCAGCTGAGGGCCAGAGAGGAAGGCTACCTGTACGCAGGGGATCCCTGCAGCGCCGGCAGCTCTTTCATCGGGGGAAACGTCGCCACCAATGCCGGTGGCAACAAGGCTGTCAAATACGGCTGCACGTCCAGGCACATTTATGGGCTGGAGGTTGTCCTGCCCACCGGCGAAGTTACAAAACTGGGAGGAAAATGTGTTAAAAATGTCACAGGATACGACCTGGTCCGCCTGATGATAGGATCGGAAGGCACCCTGGGCATTGTTACCAGGATTTATTTAAAGCTGCTACCCCGCCCCAGGTTTAACTCCGTGCTGCTGGTACCCTTCGGGGATATGCAGACCGCCATCAGCATGGTACCCAAATTAATGACCGGCAGCGGCATCATCCCCACTTCCATTGAATTTATGGACAACCTCTGCATAAAATCCGCTGAGAATTTTCTAAACCGTAAAGTTCCCTACAATGAAGCAGGCGCACATTTCATTATAGAACTTGAGGCCACAACGGAAGCGCAATTAGAAGAAGATATGGAGGCTATCGGCAACGCTTGCCTGGAAAATGGATGCCTGGAAATTTTTGTTGGCGATAATGCCGCAACCCTGGAAAAAATATGGAAACCAAGAAGAGTGCTGGCGGAATCCCTGAGGGTGACCAGTCCGGTTTATTGTATGGAGGATATTGTAGTGCCGGTAAGCTGTATTCCCGCCGTTCTTGAGGAAATACGCAGAATAGCTGGCCAAAACAACATTAAAATACCATGTTTCGGCCACGCCGGTGACGGCAACATCCACGCCACCCTGCTAAAAGAAGATATGAACGACAGTCTATGGCATGAAACCAAAGATAAGGTTCTTGATGAAATATATCAAATCATATATTCTTTCGGAGGCCAGCTGTCCGGGGAACATGGCATAGGGGCAAAAAGGAAAAATGCCATGGCCAAATATATGGACCCTGTTCAAATAAAAATGATCAGGGCCATTAAGAAGGCCTTTGACCCCAATTTAATCTTAAACCCGGGTAAGATTATAGATGTGGACTAGTCTTAATAACTTAATAACTTAGTTAACCGGTACCATTGGTAAATTCTTCTAAGGTAAATTGACCCTCTTTACCGTTGGTGCTATACTTTAATTATTTTGCCCATCCAGTGCAAACGGAGGATAAAAGTATGCCCTATGACGGTCTGGTGCTGGCCGCAGTGAAAAATGAGCTCACCCAGCTACTAACAGGCGGGAGAATAGAAAAAATATATCAGCCCGCCCGGGAAGAAATACATATGATCATACACCGGCAGCAGCAGGGCCGTCTGCGCCTGCTGCTTAACGCCAGCGCCGGGCTGGCCAGGGTTCACCTTACCTCTGGAACAAGAGAGAACCCTGCCGCAGCGCCACTTTTTTGCATGGTGCTGCGCAAGCACCTGGAGGGTGGCCGCATTAACTCTATCGATCAGCAGGGATTGGAAAGAATTCTGGTAATTACGGTGGACGCCCGGGACGAGTTAGGGAGACCGTCGTCCAAAAAGCTGGTTTGCGAAATTATGGGCCGCCACAGCAACATAATACTGCTGGACAGCGAAAATACCATCCTTGACGGCATCCGGCGCTACACCCACGCAGTAAGCCGCCACCGTGAGGTTCTGCCCGGCCGGCCTTACATAGCGCCGCCGCCCCAGAACAAGCTGAATCCCCTGGAACTGGACGAAGAGGAATTTTTCCGTGTATTGCTCTCCCGTCCCCTGAATAAAAATATAACCGATATTATACAAAAAGATTTTGAGGGACTTTCACCCTTGATGGCCGGTGAAATAGTATACCGCTCCGGTTTGTCCCTCAACACGCCCCTGGAGCTATGCGGTGAATACGAATTACGCACCGTCTGGCTGAATCTCCGGAAAATAATGAAAGACACCGGGGCAGGGCAGTTCCGTCCCACTCTGGTTCTGGACCCCAAAAAACTGCCCCTGGAGTTCGCCGCCTTTGAGCTTACCAGGTTTACCGGCTTTGAAACACTGCCAGGCGGGATGAACAGTTTGGTGGACCATTATTACTGCCGCAAACAGGAAGAAGAAATACTGGAGAGGGAGAAACAATCCCTTTTAGCAACCGTGCGCAAGGAAATGTCCCGCCTGGGGAAAAAGCTGGCCCTGCAGCTAGAGAGTATCGACGAGGCCGGGGAAAGAGAGCAGTTCAGGATTGCCGGGGACTTAATTACTGCCAACATATACCGTATCAATAAAGGGGACCGGGAGGCGGTGCTGGAAGATTTCTACCAGCCGGAATGCCCGGCGGTTGCCATTGCCCTTGACCCACGGTTGTCCCCATCTGAAAACGCCCAGCAATACTTTAAAAAATACAACAAAGCCAAAAGCACCCTGGCAGCGGCCAGATACCAGGCAGGACTTTCGGCCAGTGAGCTACATTATTTCTCCGGGGTGGAAAATGCCATCATCATGGCCGAGACAACCGGGGAGACGGCGCAAATCCGGCAGGAACTGGCGAGCCAGGATTATTTAAAACTGCCCCCGCCCCCCCGGGGCAAAAAAAGTAAAGAGCGGGATATTCCCCACCCCCTCGTCTTTGTTTCTTCCAGCGGTATTACCATTCTGGTGGGCAAGAATAACCGCCAGAACGACCACCTGACTATGAAAATGGCCCGGGACGACGACATCTGGCTGCATACCAAGGATATCCCGGGTTCCCACGTAATCATCAGAGCATCCGGGCAGGAGCCGGAAGAAACCACGCTTACGGAGGCCGCTTCCCTGGCCGCCTATTTCAGTAAAGCCAGGGAATCCGGCAGGGTGCCGGTAGACTATACCCTGCGCAAATACGTAAGCAAACCCGGCGGGGCCAAACCCGGCTACGTTATATACACTAACCAGAAGACCCTGTTTGTTGACCCCCGTCAGGATCTGGCTGAAAGTTTAAGACAAAGTGGCAGTGAAAATTAAGAGTATCCGTCCCTTGCCCCCGGTTCTAACGGGGCAGGCCAAAATAACAGCGAATAATCCCTGCTATATCCTGAAGCCTCGGACGCTGCGGGGCATAATCCTGATCGCTAATCACCAGTGGCACCAGGGAGTCCTCCCAGAACAGTGAGCCGTGACTGCCACACCCCTGGTGGCTGGGCGAATATTTATCTGTAAATTCGTAGCCCGGTCTGGCGGTTAGCACCATATCCCCGGCCTGGGCGCAATCCAGGAAACCTTGCAGGCGGTTCAGGGCATCTGGATAATCACCGTAAGCCATTTTACCCTGGAAGAGTGAAATATCCAACACGCCGGGATCGCCCCTGATATCCCAGTTCTGGCCGTATTCATCGGAATACCCGCTACCGGGCCGGAATGATACCTCACCCGCCATGCTGCCTCTGACCACTTTATACCACCCGTTCTCCTTCCAGGCGATTTGGTCTATTCCCGGTGCCGCACCCGCGACTTTAAGCACTTCACCCGGTAGATGTCCGGCCTGGTTAAGAAAATAGATGTGACACATCCTCTCGTTGATACACACGGCTATATCCCCGTCCCCGGCCTGCTCGTCCAGTTTCGCCAATGAAAATTCGCCAAATATTTCGGTGAGATTAACCATGTGGTCACCGGAATTTTGCACCAGGCTCTGGGAATGATCCCCGGTGATAATGAACATGTTTTTTTGCAGGGCCTCCGCCCAACTGCCGAAACAGTTCATTATTTTTTGCAGCTGCCTGTCAACCCTTTTCAGAGACAGTTCGGTGCGGGAGGGATCGTGGTGATGGGCATAGCCATCGGTATCCGGCAAGTAGACGCTTAACATGTCCGGCTGCCTGCCCCCGCTAATCAGCCATTCCGTCACCAAACCGGAATACTCATCATTGACACCGTATTTGCGATAATAATGCCAATTGGTCAGCAGCTTACTCTTGAATCCGGACGGCGGCAGGATCTTTCCCAGGAAAAGGCTTTCCGGCCCCCATACCGGTCCACCCAGCTTAAAAATCGAAGCAACACCCAGACTGAGGGGTATTTTTGTGCTATGCTCCCTGCCGGCTCTGAAAATAAAGGGGTTAACCGCCCCGGTGGAGAAGCCGCCCTGCTCCAATGTCTCGTATATTGTTTTGACCTTGCTGCTGAGCTGATTTTGGTTCAGATTGAAAAGGAGGTCCTGGATAACCCGGCGCGCTCCCAGCTTCAGCACGACCCAAAGGGTCATGCCGTAATTAATCATGCGTTTTTCCCGGCGGCTGTACCAGACAAAGCCTGGGATTTGGTGCTGGGACGGTAGCGTGCCGGTGGCAATGGAACTGGCACAGGTGGGGGTCATGGTGGGAAACACGGAAACACACCGATCAGTAAAGTAACCCCTGTTTATGATGTATTCCAGTGCCGGCATCATTTTGCGTTCCAGGGATCTTTTCAGTGCATGGGGGTGAAAAGAATCCACCACCAGCAAGATTAATTTTTTTTTGACAACTGAAGCCATACCCTTACCCCCGGGTTCTCATTTAAATAACAGTCTAAGGTCAAAAGTCAACCAAAAGGACTTTCGACATTTGACATACTTTTAGACCTGCCTGCTGCCCGGCTTCACACAGGGCAGTCCCTCCCGGCAAAGCGGGCAGTCGTCGGGCTTGTAGGACACCGCCGGGACATCCAGCAGTGACTCTGTGCGCACACCCAGATCTACGGTACCGCCGCTGCGATTCACCAGCACGCCCACCCCGGCTACTTCCCCGCCGGATTTACGTACTACATCCATAACCTCCAGCACGGAACCGCCGGTGGTAATGACATCCTCCACCACCAGCAGCTTTTCCCCAGGCCGGATGGTGAATCCCCGGCGCAGGGTCATTTCCCCGTTTTCCCGTTCCGCGAATATGCTCCGCACACCCAGCACCCTGGCCACCTCGTAGGCCACTAGTATGCCCCCCATGGCCGGGCCGATTACGGCCTCCACATCTTCACCGGCAAAACGGGCAGCCAGTTCACGACATAACTGCCCGCAGTATTCCGGGTGCTGAAGCACCAGGGCGCACTGAAAGTAACGGTCGCTATGCCTGCCTGAGGTAAGACGGAAGTGGCCGTTTAGCATAGCCCCGGTTTTTTCAAAAATTTTTCTGACTTCATCAGATTGCAAAATCTGACACTCCTTTCAGCGGTGTGGGGACACACCTTCTTGATTATCAAATACCCCTGACTTCTTAATAATTCCTTAGACTATCCAGGATTGCCATCTTCTTGATAATTTCATGAAGGAATGTCCCCAATTTATGTCAGGGGACACACCTTCTTTGGACGTTTATTCAAATAGTCAGAATTCTTAAATGCATTAAGAATATGCTTCCAGCAATTTACCAACTTGTTGCAAGAGAAGTCGCCGGTTCTCTCATTCTGACTACTGACTCCTGACTACTGATTTAATTCATCCCAAAAAGAAATTATATCAGATGGATTATAATGAGAAAAGGTAAGAAAACAATTCCACACATCATTATTCGTTTTAGACAAATAATATTAATGTTCCGCAAAAAATAAATACCAATCAGCCGCTTGAACCGCAGGTTGAGGGTAGCGTACCCGCCGGGTCTCAGACGTATCCAACCCGGGAAAGAGACATAAACTCTTTGACTGGTTGCAGTCAAAGAGGAATTGTCTCCAACTGAAAGGGGATGGCATATGGGCAGAAATCGCAGTATCATGTCCGACAGGCTTAAGTTTGAACTGGCCAGGGAACTGGGCGTGGCCGATGTGGTAGCCCGGGAAGGCGACTTTGGCTCTGTTTCATCGAGAGACTGCGGAAACCTTGTAAAACTGGCGATCCAGCGCGCTGAAAACACCCTCACCCCGGGGCAATAGCGGCAAAAGGGATGTGTCATCCGACACATCCCTTTCCCGGTGTAAGATCAATTTCTGCAGCTATTTTCATTGCGGCGGAAACCGGATCATCTGCAGCAGTTACCGGCCGGCCCACCACAATATAAGTAGCACCGGCGTTAATGGCCTGTCCGGGCGTCATGATTCTTTTCTGATCTCCCACATCTGAGCCGGAAGGTCTTATGCCAGGGGTAACCACAACAAAATTTTTCCCGCATGCCTCACGAATAGCAGCAACCTCCAGAGGCGAGGCCACCACTCCGTCCAATCCCGCCTCTTTGGCCTGCACTGCCCAGGATAAAACTATGTCAATTATTGGACCCGGCACACCCAACTGGTTGTTAAAAACCTCCTGGTCAATACTAGTCAGCACGGTTACCGCAATAACCAGGGGGGGCCTGGCGCCGGAAGCGGCCGCCCCTTCCTTTACCCCCGCCATGGCCTGGCGCATCATTTCTTTGCCGCCGGCGGCGTGTACGTTGATTATATCCGCCCCCAGCCCGGCTAGCGCCCTGGCCGCCCGGTAAACAGTGTTGGGTATATCGTGCAGTTTTAAATCCAAAAAAACTTTGCCGTTCTTTTTTTTAATTTCGCTTATTATACCTGCTCCCTGGCTGTAAAAAAGCTCCATGCCCACCTTGAACATACCTGCGTAAGGCGCCAGCATCTTTACCAGATCCAGGGCTTGTTGGCTATCGCTGACGTCCAGGGCTATAATCAGCCTGTCCTTACCCGACATTTTTCCATCCCCCCATGAGACTAATTCCTAAGGCCGTTCAAAAACAAGTATGGCGCGAAAGGCGAAGCCGGACAGCGCGGAGCGTACCGATAAGTCAGAGGTCAGGCGCAGTTTTTCAACGGCCTCCTAACACCTGTGCGCTATACCCACCAACTCTGCTATATCCTTGATGCCGTTCTCTGCCATAAACCTTTCAATACCTTCCAGTACCTCCACCGTTGCCCGGGGATTCACGAAATTTGCCGTTCCCACCGCCACCGCAGTCGCGCCGGCCATAATAAATTCCAGAGCGTCGGCAGCACAGGTGATGCCGCCCATGCCTATAATGGGAAGCTTAACAGCCTGATACACCTGCCATACCGCCCGCACCGCCACCGGCCGTACCGCCGGGCCGGACAGCCCGCCCATAATGTTACCCAGCACCGGCCGGCGTGACTTAATGTCTATGGCCATACCCAACAGTGTGTTAATCATGGAAAGGGCGTCCGCACCGGCTCCGGCCACCTTTTCCGCCACCGCCACGATACTGGTAACATTAGGGGACAGTTTGACAATCACCGGCAGGGAAGTGGCCTGTCTTACGTTACGGATAACTTCCGCAGCCGATTCAGGATCGCTGCCGAACTGCAGGCCACCTTTTTTAACGTTGGGACATGATATGTTCACCTCAATGCCGGCCACCCCTCCGGCCCGGTCCAGTATGCCCGCCAGCTTCGCGTAGTCCTCCACCGTATCTCCGGCGATATTTACTATTACCGGCAAGTCGTAGTCCCGCAGGAAGGGCAGCGCCTCCCGGATGAAGCTGTCCACCCCGGGGTTTTGCAGCCCGATGGCGTTAAGCATGCCGGAGGGGGTTTCTGCGATTCTGGGTGTGGGATTGCCCTCCCTGGGTAACAGCGTAGTTCCTTTGACCACTATCGCCCCTAGCCGGTTTAAATCTATGATGCGACCGTATTCGGAGCCGAAACCGAACGTTCCGGAGGCTGTGGTGACAGGATTTTTCATTTTTATTCCACCGATATTCACAGCCAGGTTAATGCCCATACCAAACCTCCCCGATATTAAACACAGGCCCGTCGCTGCAGGCGTGCTTATATGTAAAGCCGTCTCCGGAGAAATTTTTTATTTTGCAGGCACAGGACAGGCAGGCCCCTACACCACAGCCCATTCTTTCCTCAAGAGATAACTGACCTCGAATCCCCCGACGTATGGCCAGTTCGTCAATAGCTCTGAGCATTGGCGCCGGCCCGCAGGCATAAATGCGGTCAATATGAGTCTGTTCGTCCAAATGCTGCTGAAGTAATCCGGTTACGGTGCCATGATAGCCCACTGAACCGTCATCCGTGGCCATGTGCACCCTTACCCCCCGGACCAAAAAGCTGTTCAGAGACGGTAACAGGCTGCCGGTGGCAGCCCCCAGATAAAAATCCAGCGCCTGTCTGGCGGTATCTTGTTCATCTGTTAAATCAGCGCCACGTTTATGTATTTCAGCCATGATTTCGTCCACCAGGAAAAACAGGGGCGCCGCACCGATGCCGCCGCCCACCACGGCCACCCGCTCCCCCGGGCTGGGCAGCTCAAAGCCATTGCCCAGCGGGCCCAGCACATCAATTTCCTCCCCCTCCCTCTTTGCCGTCAGCAATGAGGTTCCCCTACCCGCAACACGATAAAACATAAAGAGCAGCCCTTCATCCCGCCGCACCCTGTGAATACTAATGGGCCGGCGAAGCAGGGGATCCGTAGAGTCGGCACAGCGAACATGAAGAAATTGCCCGGGCTTTGCCCCGGCGGCAATTTCAGGGGCATGCAGGCACATCAGCCGGTGGCCCGGCACCGGCTCCTCATTTTGAACTATCCTGTATTTTTTACAGTGTATCCTTTTTTCCGGGTGTATCATTTTGCACCTCATATTACCAAACAAATGTTATACTGGTTATATACTGGCAGCGCACACTGATTCTTTAACTATAGGAGGTAGTAACACTATGCAGTGGTATATTGTACTGGGCTCTTTATTCATACTGGTCATAGCCGTTTTTGCCTACCAGAATCCCCAGGAGGTTTCCCTGCGTTTTATTGCCTGGCAAATGCCCACCATATCCCTGGTGCTGTTGATTTTTACTACCACAGCCCTGGGGGCGCTTACCACACTGCTTTTCAGTCTGGCCAAACAGCTTACCCAGAGCATGAGGATAAGGGAACTGCAGAACAGAGTTAAAAAACTGGAAAAACAGCTAACCGAAAGAGCCAGTCGCCCCGGAGCCGATTTGCAGTCCGGGGAAAAAACCGGTGCCAACGCCGTCAAACACAGCTAGGCCTTTTTTGCGACAAGAGGGGACGGTGCTTTAACATACTCCTGCAACGGAATCAGGTCGAAGGCTTCACCTTCCTTGATGGAGATCAGCACTTCCAGAATGGCCCAGGCGGTGTCAATGGAGGTAAGGCAGGGCACGCCGTGCTCCACCGCCGCCCGTCGGATGCGAAAGCCGTCCCGCTCCGGGGTCTTGCCCTTGGTCAGGGTATTTAAAACCATGCTGATTTTTCCGGAACGGATCAGGTCGTCAATATTGGGGGAACCTTCCCTGACTTTGTTAACCCGCTCCACAGTAAGTCCTTTTTCGGTAAGAAACGCCGCCGTGCCCGAGGTGGCATATATTTGGTAGCCCAGGTCGGACAGCCCCCGTACAATGGGCAGCACCTCGTTTTTGTCCTTGTCGGAAATGGTTACCAGTATGGCGCCTTCCCTGGGAAACAGGCAGCCCGACGCCACCAGTGCTTTGTAAAGGGCCACGGCGTAATCATGATCCACTCCCATTACCTCGCCGGTGGACTTCATTTCCGGCCCCAGGGTTATATCCACCCGGCTCAGCTTGGAAAAGGAGAACACCGGGGCTTTGACCCCCACAAAGCTGGTTTCGGGGTAGAGACCTCCACGGTAGCCCATTGGCGCCAGTTTTTCTCCCATAATCACCCGGGTGGCCAGGTTAACCATGGGCATGCCGGTGATTTTGCTGAGATAAGGCACAGTACGGCTGGAGCGAGGGTTTACCTCCAGTACAAATATCTCCCCTTCGTGCAGCACGTACTGTATGTTAATCAGCCCCCTGACGTTGAGGGCCAGGGCCAGTTTTGTGGTGTAGTCTATGATTTTTTCTTTATCCTTCGGGCTCAAGGACCGGGGCGGATAAACCGCAATGCTGTCCCCGGAATGCACCCCCGCCCGCTCCAAATGTTCCATGATACCGGGTATCAGTACCGTTTCGCCGTCAGCCACAGCGTCCACCTCAAGCTCCTTGCCGAAAAGGTACTTATCCACCAGCACAGGGTGCTCGGGGGTGATTTTTACTGCCGTCTCCATATAATTCAGCAGCTCATCATGGTTATATACTATTTCCATAGCCCGTCCGCCCAACACATAGGAAGGCCGGACCAGCACTGGAAAACCTATTTCCTCCGCGATTTCCTGAGCCCCTGCCACGGAGAAGGCAGTTCTGCCCCGAGGTTTGGGTATATCCAGTTCAATCAGCAGGCGGTCAAAACGCTCCCGGTCCTCAGCCCGGTCAATATCATCCACCGGGGTGCCCAGAACGTTGATCCCCGCCTCTTGCAACGGCCGGGCCAGGTTGATGGCCGTCTGCCCGCCGAACTGTACAATGACCCCTTCGGGTTTTTCCTTGTTTAATATATTCAGTACGTCCTCCGGCATAAGCGGCTCGAAGTACAGCCTGTCGGCGGTGTCAAAGTCAGTGCTCACCGTTTCCGGGTTGTTATTGATTATGATGGCCTCCAGCCCCTGCTCCCGCAAGGCCCATACGGAGTGCACAGAGCAGTAGTCGAATTCTATGCCCTGGCCGATGCGGATGGGACCGGAGCCCAGCACGGCCACTTTCCTGGCCGGAGTATAGGGCGCCTCGTCCTCTGTATCGTAGCAGGAATAATAGTAGGGGGTTGCCGCCTCAAACTCTGCGGCGCAGGTGTCCACAATTTTATAGGAAGGGTGTATATCCATGGACTGGCGGAGAATCTGGATATCCTTTTCCCCTGTTCCGGCCAGGGATGCCAGTATAGCATCCGACAGCCCCATTGTTTTAGCCTGGAGCATCAGTTCTTTGCCGATTTTTTCAATACCACCCGCCGCTGCCCGGGTAAACTCGCCTTCAAATTCCACTAGCTGTTTTATTTTATCCAGGAAAAACCTGTCCATTTTGGTGATTCCGTAAATACGGTCCACCGCCATCCCCCGGCGCAGGCCTTCGGCCACCGCCAGCAGGCGCCGGTCATCAGCCTTGAACATCAACTCCACCAGCTCCGCATCCGAAAAATCCAGCGCTCCGGGCAGGTAAAGCCCTTTCAGGCCTGCCTCCAGGGAACGGATGGATTTCAGAAGGGCACCTTCAAAGCTGCGGTCTATCGCCATTACCTCTCCGGTGGCCTTCATCTGGGTGCCCAGGGTACGATCGGCCTGGGTAAACTTGTCAAAAGGCCAGCGTGGATATTTTACCACCACATAATCCAGGGTAGGTTCAAAACAGGCGTATGTTTTGCCGGTGACGGCGTTTTTAATCTCATCCAGGGTGTAACCAATAGCAATCTTGGTGGCCACCTTGGCGATGGGGTAGCCGGTAGCCTTGGAGGCCAGGGCGGAAGAACGGGATACCCGGGGATTAACCTCGATCACGTAATATTTGAAGCTGTCCGGGTCCAGGGCGAACTGTACATTACAACCCCCGGCAATGCGCAGGGAGCGGATTATTTTCAAGGAAGCCGTACGCAGCATCTGGTATTCCTTATCGCTAAGGGTCTGGGAGGGGGCCACCACAATGCTGTCCCCGGTGTGAATGCCGATGGGGTCCAGGTTTTCCATATTGCAAACGGTGATGCAGTTGTCAGCGCCGTCCCGCATCACCTCGTACTCTATTTCCTTCCAGCCGGCCACGCTGCGCTCAATAAGCGCCTGGCCGATAATGCTGTGTTTGAGTCCCCTGGTGGTAATGGCCCGCAGTTCCTCCTCGCCGGAAGCTATACCACCGCCGGTGCCCCCCAGGGTGTAGGCTGGACGCACGATCATCGGGTAGCCTATCTCCCGGCCAAAATCCACAGCCTCGTCCACCGTTGTGACGATAACGCTCTCGGGTATCGGCTCCCCTATGGACTCCATCATATCCTTGAACAATTCCCTGTCTTCGGCCCGCTTGATGGCGTCCAGGGAAGTTCCCAGCAACTCTACATTTTGCTCCGTCAGCACCCCGGATTCGGCCAGTTTCAAGGCTATATTCAGACCCACCTGGCCGCCCAGGGTGGGCAGCAGTCCGTCCGGCTTCTCCTTGCGGATAATCTCGCTGACGAATTCCGGGGTCATGGGCTCAATGTAGACCCGGTGCGCCATGTTGGCGTCGGTCATAATGGTGGCGGGGTTGGAATTGACCAGCACCACCTCCATGCCCTCTTCTTTAAGTGCCCGGCAGGCCTGGGTGCCGGCGTAGTCGAATTCCGCCGCCTGGCCGATGACTATGGGGCCGGACCCGATGACCATCACTTTTTTTATATCTGTCCGCAGCGGCATATTTATTTTACCTCCCCGGACATTATGGTCATGAATTCATCAAAAAGGTACTCAGAGTCTCTGGGCCCCGGGGATGCCTCCGGGTGGTACTGCACGGTGTATACCGGCAGGCAATTGTGCCTTAAGCCCTCCACTGTGCCGTCATTCAAATTGACATGGGACACGGAAACATCCAGTCCCTGCAGGGAATCAGCGTCCACGGCAAAGCCGTGGTTCTGGGAGGTGATATACACCCTGCCGGTAACCAGGTCCTTCACCGGGTGGTTAGCCCCCCGGTGGCCGAATTTAAGTTTATAAGTTTTGCCCCCCAGGGCCAGACCCATAACCTGATGCCCCAGGCAGATGCCAAAGATGGGCTTTTTGCCGATTAATTCCCGCACAGCCTGGATGGCGTAAGGAACGTCGACCGGGTCTCCGGGACCGTTGGAAAGCATAATCCCGGCAGGGTTAAGGGCAAGAATATCACCGGCGGTGGTATCCGGGGGTACCACAACCACCTCGCAGCCCCTCTGATTGAGGCAGCGGGCTATATTCATTTTAGCGCCAAAATCTATCAGCACCACCCGGTGCCCGTCCCCGGGCACGGTGAAAGCTTCCCTGGTGGCCACGGCGGGCACCAGTTCCTGGCCCGTAAGCTGGGGCGAACACCTGGCCTTCTCCACCAGTTCTGTTGGATCGGCCCCTGTAGTGTCCAGTATCCCCCGCATGGTGCCGTGATTTCTTAATATCCTGGTCAGCGCCCTGGTGTCAATGCCGGAAATGCCGATGACTCCCTCCCGGGAAAGAAATTCCCCGATAGTATGGCTGACTCGCCAGTTGCTGGGCCGGTCGCATTCCTCCCGTACAACAAAGCCCCGTACATAAGAGCGTTTGGCCTCAAAGTCCTCCCTGTTCACCCCGTAATTACCAATCAGGGGATAGGTCATAACCACTATCTGACCGCAATAGGACGGGTCGGTGAGTACTTCCTGATAGCCGGTCATGCCGGTGTTGAATACAACCTCGCCCCATTGCTGGCCGCCTGCGCCAAACGCCTTGCCCTTAAATACAGAACCGTCCTCCAAAGCCAGTATTGCGTCCAATCCAGCCTCATCTCCTTAGAAGAAAATAACTGTCACTAAATATGTTGCAACTGCCGTTTGATTAACATTGGCTATACGGCAGCATGGTTAGCTATAATTAAAGGTTGCTTACAACCTGGAAAATACTATTTTACCACCCACCATGGTCAACACCGGCAGGCCCTTTATTTTCCTGCCGGCAAAGGGAGTGTTCCTGCCCTTGCTGGCAAATTCATTAGGATTAACAACTTCTTCCCTGGCGGGGTCGATAACGGTTATGTCAGCCACGGCTCCAGGCTGGATAATCCCTTTTTCTATACCCAGGATACGGGCGGGGTTTATCGTCATTTTGGCCACTGCCCGGGCCGGGGTCAGTATCCCGGATTCCACCAGCTCGCTCCAGACCAGGCCCACAGCCGTCTCCAGACCCACCATGCCAAAAGGAGCCCGGTCATATTCAACTTCCTTTTCCTCCGGGGTATGGGGGGCGTGGTCGGTGGCTATCACGTCAATGGTGCCGTCTGCCAGCCCCTGCCTGACCGCCGCCACATCCTCTTCCCCCCGCAGGGGAGGATTTACCTTGGTGGAAGTGCTGTAGCCTTCGACGGCCTGGTCGGTAAGGGTAAAATGATGCGGCGTGGCCTCGGCGGTCACTTTCAGCCCCCTGGCCCTGGCTTCCTTGACCAGGCGTACCGACCCCGCCGTGCTGACATGGGCAATGTGCAGCGGGCAACCGGTAAGTTCGGATAGAATAATATCCCTGGCCACCATTACCTCTTCAGCGGCGCCGGGAATACCTTTAAGCCCCAGTCTGGTGGACATAAAGCCCTCGTGCATACTGCCCCCGGCGACCAATGCCGGTTCTTCGCAGTGTGCGATAATTGTCAGGCCCACCATACGGGCGTATTGCATGGCCCTGCGCATTATGCCCGCGCCGGTCACGGGCTGGCCGTCATCTGAAAAAGCCACCGCACCGGCCTTTTTAAGGTCTGCCATTTCGGCAAGCTCTTCACCCTTGCTGCCCCTGGTTATAGCTCCGATGGGCCAGACCCGGGCCAGGCCCAGGCCGGATGTACGGTCTATTATATAACTGATTACCGTCTGGTTATCTGCCACGGGCTTTGTGTTGGGCATACAGGCCACCCCGGTGAAGCCGCCCCTCACCGCAGCCTTCAGCCCGGTCTCTATGGTTTCCTTGGCCTCGTAGCCAGGCTCCCGCAAATGCACGTGCATATCTATCAGCCCCGGCGCCACCAGCATGCCGACGGCATCAATCACCTCAGCGCTGTCTTCCTTAAGGTTATTACCAAACTCGACTATAATTCCGTCCTCAATGGCCACGTCCAGGTTTTTTTCCGTTTCCGCCACCGGATCAACAACCCGGCCCCCCTTAATCAATATTTTCACTGGGTTCCACCTCCCGCCAGCAGGTAAAGCAAAGCCATGCGCACGGCCAGACCATTGGTAACCTGCTCATTGATTACTGAATGAGTTCCATCGGCCACCTCCGGGGAAATTTCCACTCCCCGGTTCATCGGCCCCGGGTGCATCACCAGCGCCCCAGGCCGGGCCAGAGCCAGCTTTTCCCGGTTTAGCCCGAAAAGCCGGGCGTATTCCCTTACCGAGGGAAACAGCCCCTGTTGCTGTCTTTCCAATTGTATTCTGAGCATTATAATTACGTCCGCCCCCAGCAGGGCGTCCTCCATGTTTTCCAAAACATTGGCGCCCATTTTTTCCAGTCCCGGGGGAAGCATGGTGGAGGGACCGCACACACTCACCCTGGCGCCCATTTTGGTGAAGCCCCAGATATCCGAGCGGGCCACCCGGCTGTGTAATATATCCCCCACAATAGCCACCTTCAAATCTTCCAGGCCGCCCTTTCTTTCCCTGACGGTAAACATATCCAGCAGGGCCTGGGTGGGATGCTCGTGGGCACCATCCCCGGCATTGATTACCGCTGCCTTCACCGTGTTCGCCACCAGCCCGGGCGCCCCGGCCATGGGATGGCGCAGCACCACCACGTCCGCACCCAGGGCCGCAATGGTAGCTGAGGTATCCTTCAGACTTTCCCCCTTCACCACGCTGCTGGTGGACGCTGATATATTAACACTGTCAGCGCTCAGGTATTTGGCCGCCAGCTCAAAGGATGTACGGGTACGGGTGCTGGGTTCATAAAAAACGTTCACCACCGTTTTACCCCTTAAAGTCGGCACCTTTTTGATTTGCCTGCCGATAATCTCCTTCATGGAAGCTGCAGTATCCAGAATTAAAGAAATTTCATCCGTCTCAACATGTTCAAGGCCAAGTAAATCCTTCTTTCTCAGACCCATTACACTACCCTCCCCAACCGTACCAATTAAAAGGGACTGCCGCCGCTTAAGGACTATCGGTCCTTCACCCCGCTGCATAATTTCCTGGCTATACAATAAAAAAGGCCTCTCCGGTGTCGTTATAACACCGGGTAGAGGCCGGCAGGCTAAGGGTATAATTAAAGCCCCTCCTTGCCGGCCTCTCGGGACCGTTCGTTAAAGGATGGCTCCGGGTTCTTTTTCTTTCATTATAGCTACATCTTCCTCTCCGTCGGTCTCCTGAAGTCTGACCTCCACCGCCTCACGCCTGGAGGTAGGAACATTCTTGCCGACGTAATCCGCCCTTATGGGCAACTCCCTGTGGCCGCGGTCAACCAATACGGCCAGCTGTATCAGCCTGGGACGGCCCAAATCGATGATGGCGTCCAGAGCCGCCCTGATGGTCCGCCCGGTGAACATTACATCGTCCACCAGCACGATGGTTTTGCCGTCCACTGAAAAGGGAACTTCCGTTTGGAGCACCAGAGGCTGCTGCGCCCTGGTGCCCAAATCGTCCCGGTAAAGGGTAATGTCCAGAATCCCCACCGGTACTTCCTTCCCCTCAATATCCCGTATCTTGCCGGCCAGCCGCAGGGCCAGAGGCACCCCCCTCTTGCGGATACCGATGAGCGCCAATTTATCCGTTCCCTTGTTACGCTCAATGATTTCGTGGGCTATCCGGGTCACAGCCCGGCGAATGCCCTCTTTATCCATGATTTTGGCTTTCTGAGCCACACCGTCCAAATGCAGGACACCTCCGAAAGAATATCAAAAAAGCCTGACTATACCGGTAACAGGCATAGTCAGGCCTTAATAAACCACGCTATGACTCCTTACCGGCCTCACGGGACCGTATTAAAGGGACTTTATATTCAAGGTTAGATTATCAGACACTAAAACATCTGTCAATAGAAAACTGGTTAGTATTCAGGTATTCAGAATTCAGTAGTCAGAATGCCCCGAGAATATGCTTCCGGCAATTTACTAACCACTTGCAAAAGAAGTTTTGTTACGGAAATATCACCGTTTCCAAGATCCTTCGTACTATTCAGGTATTCCTGACTCCTGTTATTTCGCCGGTTCTCTCATTCTGACTCCTGACTCCTGACTCCTGAGTAGTTTACGAAAATTAATTATAAAATGGAGCCTATATCTTACTAATACCATAGAATATCATGGCCACCCCCATCACCACAAAAACCATGCCGGAGAGGGGGATTTTCCCGGCCAGGCCCACCAGACCCAGGGAAGTAACCACCAGCATTATGCTCGGTCCCACCATGGCCAGGGCAGCGTTAATTTTAAAGGCAGTCTCCACATTGTTGAATTTCAGCATTAAAAGAGCGGCGGACAGCTCTATGGTGGACGATAAGAGCCTGAAAAAGGCCATAAAAAAAACAATCCTGTCAAACATAAAAAACACTGTATTTACCTCCGCCTGTTCCCGAATCAAGGGTCTCTCAGCACCGGCCCAGCGCTACAAACGCCGGGTTGCTTTTCCCTAACATTTGTATGTTAGAAAATTAATGTAAATGCATACCGCCGGAAAATGAGAGAGAGAATAAGAAAGGAGAAGGAATGTCCCCAACTTAACAGATTAAGGATGTGAACGTATGCCGGGGGAAAAAAGCACCGCAGCGCTGGCGGCTTTAAGCGGAGTTGCGTTTGTAATGGTATTGGGTAATTCTATGCTTATACCCGTATTGCCGGAAATAAAATCTTTTTTCAACCTGACGGACTTCAAGCTAAGTTTGATGATAACCCTTTTTTCCGTTCCAGCTGGCCTGATCATACCTCTGGCCGGTTTTTTATCTGACCGCTTCGGGCGCAAGACGATCATTATTCCAGCACTAATTCTTTACGGTATTGGTAGCGTGGTGGCGGGACTTGGGGCGGCCTTTTTTAAACAATCTGCCTATCCGGTAATTTTGGCGGGCAGGGTTATCCAGGGAATCGGTGCCGCAGGCACCTCTCCCATCGCCATGGCCCTGTGCGGCGATTTGTTCCAGGGCAAGGAGCGCAGTAAGAACCTTGGTATTATAGAGGCGGCCAACGGGTTTGGCAAGGTAATCAGCCCCGTCCTGGGGGCAGCCATTGGCCTGATTGTATGGTATGCCACCTTATTTTTTTTCCCGCTGATTGTCATTCCCATTATTCTAGGCATGTGGTTTCTGGTTAAGGAGCCCGACAACAACAGAACTACCCAGAAGGTTGGAGAATACCTGCAATCTGTAAAAAAAGTTTTTGAAAAGAAATCGGCAATGCTGCTCACATCTTTTTTTGGGGGTATGGTGGCATTATTGGTGCTTTTCGGAGTACTTTTTTTTCTTTCGGAATATCTGGAAAAAACCTATAACCTTAAGGGTGTAATAAAAGGCGCTGCCCTGGCCATACCGGTGCTGTTTATGACTGTCACTTCATTCGTCACCGGTCTTGTTATCAAGAAAAAAATAAAGCTGATGAAATGGCTTGTTTTCGGCGGACTGGCGATAATTGCAGGATCAATGGCCCTGCTGGGAATATTTCAGACCAATACCATACTGTTTTTTGTGGGTATTTCCCTGGCGGGCATGGGCACCGGACTCACCCTGCCCTGTCTCAATACTATAATTACGGGGTCCTGCGCAGCGGAACGCAGGGGTATTGTTACCTCGCTGTACGGGTCGGTGAGATTTTTCGGCGTAGCCATTGGTCCCCCTGCCTTTGGTATCTTGCTGGCCGGAGGACGTCCATTGATGTTCTGGTCCGCTGCGGGACTGGCGGCTCTTGCCGCACTGCTGGCCCTCCTGCTTATCCGGATCAAGGACATGGCTAAGGCGTCGGACCACGAGAATCAATCCCCAAAACCCACCGCTAATAAGCAAGGAAGAGATACCCAATCCACACCAAGGCTGCAACCGGCCCAAAAACCCCTGCCCGATGGCCGGAAATAAGGATAAATAAGGGCTCCCGCAGCCGCGGGGGTTTATTATTTTAACAGGGCAGGAAAATGTAACCATAATCCCTCCCTACGCGTATGCTAATCTAAAAAAGGGATGATCACAATGCCATATACGGTACAAAGCGGCGATACCATGGATAAAATCGCCAAACGGATGAATATACCCCTGACCGACATCATTAATGCCAACCCTCAAATACAGAATCCCGACATGCTGCAGATAGGCGATATAATTATGATGCCGGGGGAAACTATGCCGGTTAACCCGCAGCTGGCTGACTGGTGTTCCTTTGTCCTCGACATAGTGGATAACCGGGTGCCGGAGCCAGGCGTGGCCCTGGTACAGTTTCCTGTCAGAAAGCACGTTTTTGTGGGCACCATGGGCATGCCCGCCCCTGCCTCCTTCGGCAGCCAGTTCAATATTTACACCGCCTGGATAGCATCAAGTTTATCCCCCCTGACGGTTAAAGATTTTTTTGACCTATCCCCTGCTGAGGAGCCCGGCTTTTGGTCAAATCACAAAAATATACCCTCCCTTGAAACAACCGACTATGTACTTGTTACACCGGAGACCTCCGGCCACGGCGCCCAGCCCGTCAACCCCATCGTGATGCTCAGCGGGAACCTCACCAAATGCTGCAGAAAATAAGCCTACATACTGCCTGTAACAGGCAGTTTTTTGTTTTTATGTACTGCCTCACCATCCCTTAAGGCTTGTTGTAACCGAAAATATTCATTTTGAATAGTTTAAACAAGGCGGCACAATCCTGGGCCATTACCTACAAAGCAGTATTTTTGCCGCAGGTGCTGGGAGGCCGTTGAAAAACTGCGCCTGGCTTTGTCAGGCTCGCCGTCCAGTGCTCACGTACCAACCGTACGCTCCGCGCTGTCCGGCTTCGCCTTTCGCGCCATGCTTGTTTTTGACCAGCCTCTTCTCAAAGGATTGGAAGGGGTGTCTCGATGGAGAATAGTTCAAAATTAAATATCTGGCGGGATTTGCTTGCGTTTCCCCTGGGGGAAAGGCTTTTCAAGCCCAGGGTACAGGGATTGACAATGATCCTAACGTTGAAATAAATGTTCGCACCGAATTTCCAGTTAAACTAACATTCGAAACTACCGAACTAAACTGGGACAAGGTCCCTGTCCCCTTATCTCCTTTCAAAAAATCACCCCCTGCCACAAATTGTAACAGGGAAGACTATCATTTCAATAGATAAGTTAATAAGTTAAGTGCCTGGCACCATTCCCTTCCCACCTCCATTTCCACAGGTTTAGCTTTGTTTTTCACATTATTTCCATGTATGGAATATTATCCAATACACCAATTTGATATAAGGGGAAATGTTTGTATGTCCCACAAAAAGAAACCCGAACTGACTGGACGCATCGTTTTACCGGGAGAGCCGCAATACGACGCGGCCCGGGAGGAGTTCAACACCTTCTTCAACAGGTTCCCGCTGGTCATCGTCTTTGCCCAGGAGACGCAGGATGTAGTCAACGCCGTGCGCTGGGCGCGTTATCGGGACGTGCCGATCCGCATGCGCTCCGGCCGCCACAACTACGAGGGCTTGTCGGTCGTCGATGCTGGCATCGTGATCGACGTCAGCGAGATGCACCGGGTGGAGGTGGACCATAAGCACGGCACCGCCACGGTGCAGACTGGCCTGCGGGACTTCGCCTTATACGAGGTGCTTGGGTCCGAGGGGTTGGTGGTGCCGGGCGGTCTCTGCCCCACCACGGGCATCGCCGGGTTTACCCTGGGCGGAGGCCAGAGCAGTCTATCCCGACCGTATGGTCTGATTATCGATAACCTACTAGAGCTGGAGATAGTCGACGCCAACGGCCACGTGCTCCACGCCAATGCCGACAAACATGCTGATCTGTTCTGGGCCTCGCGCGGTGGAGGTGGCGGTAACTTCGGCATCTGCACCTCCTTCCGCTTCCGCACGCACCGCATTGACACGGTCGCCTACGCTAACATCAACTGGGACCTGCAGGATCTGGAGCCGGTGCTGCGAACCTGGCAGAACTATACAACCCCCGGCGCCAGCGAGCGACTCACCCCCCTCCTTACGATAGCTTCAGGACTGGAGTCGTTGCTGTTAATGCAAGGGGTCTTCCTTGGTTCGGCTAAAGAGCTGCGCCGCCTGCTGCAGCCTTTGCTTCGGGCTGGTTCGCCACAGAAGGTGACTATCGAAGAGATACCCTGGCTTGAGGCTGTAGCCCGGATAGCGGCCACCCAGCCGGATTCTCCCGAGCCCTTCAAGAGCGTAGGCCCCTTCGTCAATCAGCTGCTGCCGGACGAGGGCATCGCCACGATCCGGCGTTTCATCGACGAGCCTCCCACCTCCTCGGTCAGCGTCTTTTTCCACGGCCTGAGCGGGGCGGTGGCCAGGGTGCCGAGTGAGGCTACGGCCTACTTCTACCGCCAGGCTCTGTCTAACATGTCAATCTTTGCCACCTGGAGCACGCCTGACGGGGCGGCCCCGGGCATCCGCTGGGTAGAGGACTTCCGCCGGGCTATGCGCCCCTTTACCCAAGGCGTTTACGTCAATACACCGGACCTCTCGATCAAAAACTGGCCCAAGGCCTACTACGGCAGCAACTTCGACCGGCTGACCCGGGTGAAGGCCAAATACGACCCGGAGAACGTCTTCAAATTCCCGCAGAGCATCCCGCCCGCCTGTAAAAATGCATAAGAACTATGAGAAGTCAAGCATGATTGCGACATTGAAGGGTTAAACATGCTCTACATGAAATTGGGGATATGCTTGGCGACATAGGAAAAAACCCTTCTTGTCTTAAATCTTTAACGATAAGGGTGAGATAATTGTTCATAGGAAAACACCCAAAAATGAAAGCAGACACTATGGGAGGACTTACTTTTAGTGTTATGGTATATTATGGCAAAAAAGTAGGGATTGTTTTTGGTTTTCAAGACTGCGTAGCCTGCACCACAAGCAGAACGATTGCATAAGATAATATGGTTACCGCTTATATGCTGCCTGTATAGGCAGTATTTTTGTTGCTCCGGGACGCACCTTCAGTAATTCCCTTTGTAACCGAAATTATTCATTTTGAATAATTTAAACAGGCGGCGCAAGACAGGACCAATTTTTTTAAACAGCATCTTGCCGCGGGTGCTTGGACCGGAAGGGGTGTCTCGATGGAGAATAGTTCAAAATTGAATATCTGGCGGAATCTACTCACCTTTCCCCTGGGGGATAGGCTTGCCAAACCAAGGACGCAGGGTTTGACGATGATCCTGGATAAAGGCATCGGGCTGGGGGAAACCAGAGATATGCTGGCCACAGCTGGACAGTATATTGATTTTATTAAGCTTGGGTTCGGCACCACGACGCTATACAGCAGCGACATATTGGAAGAAAAGATTAATTTAATCAAAGCTCATAATATTGACATATACCCCGGCGGCACACTTCTCGAGGTGGCCATATTACAGGATAAACTGGAGGAATTCTTGTATCTGTCCAAACAACTGGGGTTTACCTGCATTGAGGTATCTGACGGAACCATACAATTAAAGCCGGAGGTGCGAGAAAGGGCCATCACGATGGCCCGGGAATTAGGCTTCAAGGTTCTTACAGAGGTAGGGAAAAAGGTCGGTGAAGACAACCCGCCCATACCGGAAATGGCGAAAATTATCAGGAATGACTTAAAAAGCGGCGCCTTCAAGGTTATTCTGGAGGGCAGGGAGTCGGGCATTAATGTTGGACTTTATGACGTACATGGAAATTTTATAAAAGATGATTTGGATTTGCTGCTGGCGGAAATAGAAGACCCCAGGATTATCATCTGGGAAGCCCCCCAAAAGAACCAGCAGCTTGAATTAATAAACCGCTTCGGACCCAATGTCAACCTGGGCAATATTGCCCCGGGCGAAATTATGGCACTGGAAGCGCTGAGGGTGGGCTTAAGGGCGGATACTTTAAAAACCGCCATTGACCAGATTGAAAAGGGGCTACCGCCCCTCAGGACTATCGGTCCTTCACCCCGTAATAAGGAAAGGGGACACACCTCTCTTTGAAGCCTGGCTCTAGGGTCAGAGGAATGTCCCCAACTTATGAAAGAGGACACACCTCTCTTTGGAGCCTGGCTCTAGGGTCGGAGGAATGTCCCCAAATATTATCCACTTGGATAATTTCCTATCTCTTAAAGAAGGGCCTCCCAAACCGGGAGGCCCTTCTTGGTAATAGCATCCAGTCCGGGCACATATATTTCATATAAACCTGAAAAAACACTGCTATACTGCGCGGTGGTTTGACCCTGGCTCATTTCCGGATAGTTACTCCGCAGGTGTTATAGAAAAAATACGGGAGGGGTTACAGTGCCCGGAGTGCCCCAACTTGTCGCCCTGCTAATAGTGGGCATCGTGGCCCGTTCCAACCTTATATCCATAGCCGCCTGCATATTACTTGTCCTCAGGCTGTCCAACCTTAACATGGTTTTCCCCATGCTGGAAAGGCGGGGTTTGGAGGCGGGTCTGCTTTTCTTGCTGCTCTCCATCCTGGTGCCCGTGGCCAATGGTGTAGTAACCGAAAAGGATTTGGTATACAACATAACCTCCCTGCCCGGTGTTTTGTCCATTATCGGGGGGGCGCTGGCAACCCACATGAACGGGGAGGGCATCAGGCTGATGCAAGTTGAACCGGAAATAATTTTCGGACTAATTATTGGCTCCATATTCGGCATTATTCTCTTTCACGGCATACCGGTGGGACCATTGACCGCCGCCGGCATATCCGCCCTCTTCTTGGAAATTATCTACCGCCGCAACAAAAAACTCTAGCAGGTCGTTGAAAAACTGCGCCTGGCATTTGGGAAGTGTGAAGTGTTACTCCCCGGCGGAGTTATCCAGCTGTTCCAGCACATCAGACAGCACTTCGGGTAGTGGCGCCTCAAACTGCAGGAAGCCGCCGTTCCGGGGGTGGTTAAATCCCAGTACTGCAGCGTGCAGGAACTGCCCCTCCAGGCCGAAATGCGGCCGCGGCGGCCCGTACCTGGGATCTCCCACCACCGGGTGACCTATGTACTTCATATGCACCCTGATCTGATGGGTTCGCCCCGTTTCAAGACGCAGTCCCGCATAGGTATAATTCTGATATCTTTTTATCACCCCATAATGCGTTACAGCGTTTTTTCCGTTTCTGTAAACCACCGCCATCTTCTGGCGGTCCCTGGGATCCCTGCCTATGGGAGCATCAACCACCCCCCGTTCCGCTTTCACCTTGCCGTGCACCAGGGCCAGGTAACGCCTGACCACCTGCCTGTCTTTCAACTGGCGGGCCAGCTCCGTGTGGGCAGCGTCATTTTTAGCCACCATTAAAAGACCTGAAGTGTCTTTGTCCAGCCTATGTACGATGCCGGGGCGGAGAACGCCGTTGATACCGGAAAGGTCCCGGCAGTGATACAGCACAGCGTTTACCAGAGTGCCGCTGTAATTACCCTCCGCCGGGTGCACCACCATCCCCTTGGGCTTGTTCACAACCAGCACGTCCCCGTCCTCGTAATAAATATCCAAAGGTATATGTTCCGGATCAAGCTTCATTTCCAGCGGGGGAGGCACGGTCATCACCACGGCATCCCCGGGTTTCAGCCGGTAGCTAGGCCGGACCACTGCTCCATTCACTGTAACAAAATTATCCTCCAGGAGCTTTTGAATATGCGAGCGGCTTAAATCCCGGTTCTCTCCCGCCAGAAATATGTCCAGCCGCACACCCGCATCATTGGCATCTACATGATAACAGCTAGTGGTTTGCATCGGGATCAACCTTATCCTCAGATTTCTTTTTTTCATAAGACCATAGGATCAGCACCAGCAAACCCGCCCCGGTAACAATGGCGGTATCCGCCAGGTTAAATACAGGCCAGACCCTGAAATCGAAAAAATCAACCACTTTGCCGTAGCGTATGCGGTCCACAAGGTTGCCCAGCGCCCCCCCCATCAGCAAGCCCAGGGCAACGGGTTGGGCGCCCCTCTTCTGACCGGATTTAATATGGTAAATAGTTACAGCTATAACCACTAACAGTGTAGTCACCACAAAAAAAACGGTACGGTTGGCCAGCAGGCCGAAAGCCGCCCCGGGATTCAATATATAGGTAAGGTGAAATACGTCTTTAACCACAGGCACGGACTGCCCCAGTTCCATGGTTCGCTGAACTATAAATTTACTTAACTGGTCCGCTAACATGGTAATGATGATGGTAAATATTAATGTCAATGTCAGCCCCCCGCATATTTTTATAGAATTCCGCCTCTGAAAACCTACGGCCTTGAGCCGTAGGATGAAAGAGGCATCGCCCGTAGGTCGATAAATGCCCTTCACAAACACCTGTTTGCATGATATAATTTTCCTGTGCTCTTTGACAATCAGTATGGGGTTGCAGCAGATCAATGGGCTGCTGCGTAAAACTGATTCCCGAAAGAGATTGGTGCTTTTGAAGAAAGCACGTATCTACGTAGCCACTATGGCAAAGTAGTAGATGCCCATGGACCGGGCCAAGGCTGCGAAAGCAGTGCTGTAGCTCACGAGGGAGCGTAAGACCTTGCTTTGGTATGGCAGCTCTCATTGAAATGAGAAACCTTTGTGGAGAAGCCTCCGGGCTTGTCCCGGAGGAGGTTCACAAAGCTATTATAACCCTCCATTTTGTAAATATTGTAACTCCGGCCATTCCTCATAATAACATGAAATATACCGATGAAAAACCCCGAACCATACTACAATATTATATTTAATAGATGTACCTGTTTTTCCGGGTTGACCAACCCAGCAAATCATAAACAACTCAGTAGGCCAACGCTGCTTCAAGGAACTGGAATAAAGCAAATACCACCGCTGCAGACGCCCACCAACCTGTTATTATGCCACTCATGCTAATGACTAGAAGCACTAATCCAATAATTACTCTAATTACCCTATCGATTAGACCCAAATTCTTTTTAAATTGTAAATGCACTTTCTTACCCCCAATATAACGATAGGAATTCTCCCATCTTTCTTCCATGGGCTAAATGCTATATAAGAGTAGTCTTATCAAAAAAAGAAATATAGGATTGTTATAGTTTGGCTAAAACGGCTGGATGTTAATCCAGCCGTTTTGCCTCATTTAGAAACCAATATTTGGTTTTATATCCCACATGGCATGTTCGTTGGTAACGCGGAAATTTCTTTTTTTGAGAAATTTCAATCTGTCCAGGCAGGATTTCTATTAATATACAGAGAATTTTTCAACTAAATACTTGGATACACATATCCGGGTGTGTATATAAATTAATGGTTTAAGCGGTGGTATCAACTGTAGAGATAAAAACGTCGTCAACTGATTGTTAAAATCAGATTATTGGAGGTGAGGTCTTCATGAGTGAATCATCTCACATCATGACCACCAGTTTGGAGGAGACAACCGCCCGCGGACAGTTCCTGATCAGAAAAGTCGAGGATGCCATTTACCGCCACCCAGGTGTGGACGAAACTGTGGCAGTGTTTATTCCCGACATGTCAGGTGAAAGCGACCTGGCCGCCTTTATCGTGCCCTCGGATGCCAACCTTTCGGTGCAGGATATAAAGCATTTTGTTGAAGATTCCGGTTTGCTGGAACCAGAGGAAAGGCCACGACGATACCACCTTGTATCGGAGATACCAAAAACGCCCAGTGGAAAATGCCAAAAGCATAAGCTAATTCAAAACCTTACCGGTGTTGACTAGAAATTTAATCCCCGCGCCAAAACGTCGCGGGGATGTTTTTGCAGAGTAAGTCCTTTAGTCTTAAGAGTCACCAAAAGGCCGTTCAAAAACAAGCATGGCGCGGAAGGCGAAGCCGGTCAGCGTGGAGCGCGTGAGTCAGAGGTCAGGCGCAGTTTTTCAACGGCCTTTAGAAATTACCGGACCAGATTATCAGGGGCAGCTCAAATTTGCGCACAAAGTCCTGGTGCCCCGGTATAACCCTGACCGTATAGCCGTATGTTCCCTGAGGTAAAATTAACTGCCCCAGATAGCGGTGAGCCCCATCCTCCCCCGAGTCCTCGTAAGTCATGGGAGAAATGCTAATGTTGGTCAGCCCACGGTCAGTTATATTGCCGTAGACCACCTCCAGGTCGACATCATCCGGGCAAAGTGGCCCCAAATGCACATAGGCGGTTATTTTCAGCAGGCTTCCGACGTTAATCTCCCTGTTAGCGTTTGTTTCTACCCTGTTTATCGAAACGTGTTGCCAGTTTTCAGTGATAGCCTGCTTGAAATCCTTAAATCGCCTGGCTGCGGAATAGTTATCCTCAGTAAAGTAACTCCACCGTTTTATGGAAGGAATATAAAAACGTTCGCTATATTCCTGAACCATCCTCTCCGTACTGAAAACAGGGGAGATGGTAACAATGGAATTTTTCATCATTCTGAGCCATTCCCTGGGAAAAGCCCCGTCAAGTCCGTAATAAGCAGGCAGCACCTTTTCCTCCAGCGTTGCGTAAAGAGAATAGCAGTCATCCCTGTCCTGCATATCCTCACTGTCATAATGCTTCTTTTCACCGATGGCAAAGCCGTTTTCCCCGTTGTAGCCCTCCGGCCACCAGCCGTCAAGTATACTCAAATTCAGCACTCCATTGGCCGCAGCCTTCTGGCCGCTGGTGCCGCTGGCCTCCATGGGACGACGGGGGGTGTTCAGCCAGATGTCAACCCCCTGCACTAGTATCCGGGCCATGTGGATGTCATAGTTTTCCAGGAATACAATTTTACCCTTGAAGGGTTCTTCGTTGGAAAGACTGTAGACCTGACTGATCAGTTCCTGTCCGGCCGTATCGGCGGGATGGGCCTTGCCGGCAAAAACAATCTGCACCGGCATATGGGGATTATTGATCAGTTTTTCCAATCTCTCCCTGTCTAGAAACAACAGCCCCGCCCTCTTGTAGGTAGCAAATCTGCGGGCAAAACCAATGGTAAACACATTAGGCCGCAGAAACTGTTCCACTTCCTTCACCCGGTTGGTGGGCTCCTGGTTGCGCAGACGCTGTTTCTTTAAATTTTTCCTAGCAAAGGATATCATTTTCTCTTTCAGTGACTGGTGCACGGCCCATAATAGATTATCCGGTATTTCGCGCACCTTTTTCCAGACATTGCGGTCGGTGATATTTTCATGCCAGTCTTCGCCCAGATATATATAGTAGAGATCCTTTATTTCCTGGGCCAGCCAGGAACCAGTGTGCACACCGTTGGTTATATAATGTACCGGCACTTCCTCCACCGGCACCCCTGGATACAGGTAACTGAACATTTCCTTGGTAACTTCCCCGTGCAGTTTGCTGACCCCGTTGCAGTAACTCGAAATTCTCAAAGCCAGCAGAGTCATGTTAAATTCTTTCCGCTCCTCGTCCCAGCCCAGTTCCAGCAAATCTTCCCGTTCAATATTCAGCTGCTCATACAAATTTCCCAGGTAGCGCTCAATCTGTTCCGCGCTGAACAAATCATGTCCCGCCGGCACTGGAGTATGGGTGGTAAAAAGAGTGTTGGAACTGACAATTTCCCTGGCTGTTTCGAAAGACAGGCCGCCGGCCACCAATTCCCGGATCCTTTCCAGTATCAGAAAGGCTGCATGGCCCTCATTAATATGCCAGGCTGCGGGATTGATGCCCTCTAAACGGAGGGCTTTGACCCCCCCTATACCCAGCAGTATCTCCTGGGATATGCGGGTCTCCCTGTCGCCGCCGTACAACTGATCAGTGATTTTGCGATCTTCCAGGCTGTTCTGGGGTATATTGGAATCCAGCATATATAGAGTAATGCGGCCCACCAGGCATTTCCATACCTTGGCATAAACCGTCCGGCCGGACATCTCTACTGAAATCAGCTTTTCTTTCCCATCCGCAACAGGAATAATGGGCCGTTCAGAAAAAGTGTGATGAAGATATTGCGCCACCTGACTCCCATCCCTGTTTATGGCCTGGTTGAAATACCCATGCCTGTACAGAAGTCCCACCCCTACCAGGGGTATCCCCAGGTCGCTGGCCGATTTGAGATGATCCCCCGCCAATAGCCCGAGGCCTCCCGAGTAAATTGGGTGAGATTCGTGAAGTCCGAATTCGGCTGAAAAATAGGCTACGGGAGCAGTATTATACTGCGGGTAAATTTTCTCAAACCACGTTTTCCTGTTCATATATCTGTCAAAATCCGCAAAAACCCTGTTGTAATCTTTTATGTATTCATCGTTCTGGGCAATATCTTCAAGATCTTCTTCGTTTACGTGCAGCAAAAATTTTACCGGGTTGTGGTTTACATCATCCCACAGTGTTTCATTTATCTTTCTGAAAAGCGCCCTGGCATTGGTATTCCAACTAAACCAGAAGTTATAGGCCAGTTCTTTAAGCCTCTTGATCTCCTCGGGCAGCTTCGGTTTCACGGAAATAGTCCTGAAGGCATACAACGGTAACTCCCCCTTTAATACCCTGCATTTTGAACGTAAATTCGCCAACTGCAACAAACCATAATATTCTAGATATTGTTTTTAACTCCTTCTCCTCACGTTTTGGGCGGGCAATTTATTTAGCCGGCCAAAACGTGCAATCTACTAAACTGTAACATTAATGGTATTAACTGACTATAATAAATAAAATAAATATATATTACTCTTTTTCAAGGCGGTGCATTAAATGTTTCCCACAATGCGTTATCCCTTTGGCTATAAAAACCCTCCCGGGATGCCACAGACTCCCCAGCCGGTAGAAGAACCGGCAGCAAGCCTGCCGGAAAACACCCAGGATTATAATCCTGTTTACGGCAGGGAACTGGCCAAGGCCTATGTCCCGTGGCAGGTATACGGCGTTACCTACCCCCCCGCCGAAGCACTGGAAAAGGGGACCATTTTCCCGGAACTGTACAGACCGTACCCGTATTAGCTTGATTTTACGGAGGTGGTATAAAGTGAACAAAACTCAAATGGCTCTGCTGAAACAGATCATGGAGATAGGCTTCACAGCTATTGAATTAAACCTTTTCCTCGACACGCACCCGGATAATAGCGCAGCCTTCAGGGACTTTCAGGAGGCAAGCGCCAGATACAGAAAGCTTACTGAGGAATACCAAAGACAATACGGACCCCTCTATCCAGACGGACAGTATGATACAGCAGGCCACTGGAGATGGACAGAAAGCCCATGGCCATGGGAAATCTAGATAGAAAGGAAGCTTTTAAGCATGTGGGTTTATGAAAAGAAACTGGAATACCCCGTAAGAGTGGAAGGATCCGATGTGCGCATGGCTAAATTTCTGATGGCCCAGTACGGCGGGCCGGACTCGGAACTGTCAGCCGGTATCCGCTACCTTACCCAGAGGTACTCAATGCCAACCAATATGACCAAAGGCCTTTTAACCGATATAGGCACCGAAGAGCTGGCCCACTGGGAAATAATCGCCACCATGATATACAAACTTACCCACGGCGTCCCGCCTGAGGTAATGAAAGAGGCCGGGCTTGGCGGCTACTACACCATGCACGACAATGCCGTTTTTCCAGTTAATCCGGACGGCGTGCCCTGGACTGCGGCCTATGTCCAGGCCACCGGAGATCCCGTAACAGACCTGCACGAAGACATGGCTGCAGAGCAAAAGGCGCGGACCACCTACGAGCATTTAATTCGCCTGACCGACGACCCCGGCATCAAAGACACCCTGAAGTTTCTCAGAGAAAGGGAAGTGGTACACTTCCAGCGGTTTGGCGAGGCGCTGGATAACGTCCAGGAATTTCAGGAGACAAAAAAGGTTTTTTAAAATATAATCAGCCCAAGGCGTAAAGACCTGGGCTTTTATTTTTTATTTTGCCATATGTTTATCCCGGAATAAGGTGAAACCTGGGACTCTCCAAAATGTATCAAATTGAACTCAATTGAATTGGCAATTGAATAAGTGCAAACATGTTTGTTAATCTGTTAGAATTTGTATTATAATTATGTAAATTTTTATATAAGCTTCACGGAACGTCAATCCCACTTCTATGAGTCAGGGACGATTCCCCGATTCAACGATCTCAGAGGATATGCCTCATAACAGTAAAGCTCCTTGGGAGAAACTCATTGAAAGGGGTTGCGTTTAAAATGGACGTTGTTAACAGCCTCAATCTTAACGCCACGCTTGTGGCACAAATATTTAACTTGATTATCCTTCTTTGCCTTACTTTCCTACCGATAATTTTTCTCGTTTTCATTTTCATTCAATTCAATAACCTAAAACAAAGGGTTAGAAGGCTTGAAGAAATATTAATGGACAAAAACAATAAAAACACATAACCTGACGAGCTATATAAGTGGGAGTCCATCTTCAGTTAGCCCCTCTATTATTTGTCATCATAACCTGTCTCAAATCTCACCCTCCAGCACAGGCCTATCTTTCTTTAATCAAACGCCCCTTGGACCTCCCGCCGCTCACACCTCCTCGATGAGTTAAATAACCCAAACTCTTCTAATGAAATATTTCAAGAAAACCAAATAATACCCTCACATTATTAAAATCATCTCCGTATTAAAATACAGGGGTGATTAATAATGGTCAAATCATTACTGTTGGTCCAGCTAATACAAACTATTGATCAAAATGCACAGAATAAATTTCAAAAGAATACGGAGAAGAATTTCGTTTTGGCTCCAAAATATATTCACGGCGTCCAGAAGGCTGAACGCTTCACAGATAACATCATATTCAACGATGGCTTCAATATCAGGCCAGGGCGATTGCTGGATTGGTCGATATAAGTTCTTTCCCTTCTTTGGAAATAAGACTGTCATTATACTGCCTTTAGCCAATAGACGGTAACAAATATCCCGTCGTGAGCATACTCTGGCCTTATGAAAAATATCAAAAATTTCACCTTCTCCGGTTTTGCGCCGGCAGGTTCCCGGACAGATTACCGCAAACCCAGGACCCGCAAAAAAACAGGATAGCATTTGACCGGAAAAGGTTTTAAAGGGTGGGGCTAACCAGGCCCCACCTTTTTTACATAGCATGAGATAAACATGTAATTGTTTAAAAACCCTGCCCAATAATTCGCAGGGTTTCCTGATTTGGAAAAAGAAACCGCCCAGAAGGGCGGTTTCGTATCAATTTGTCATTTTATTTATATTAAAGATCCGTATTTCAGGAGGGGGTCTTTTTGTGAACGGGCTTTTGCCACCTGCCGCCACTCTTCCTCGCTTAGGGGAAGATCGAAACTCCTAAGTTGCGCAAGCTCAAAACCGTGCTTAATGGACAGTTGTCTGAGGTAAATCATGTTGTCAAGGGACAGGTTGGCGCCCAGACTCATGTCGGTGTAGTGGTGCTCCAGCGCCAGCATCATTGTTTCAGCCATGCAGGCGTAGGCCAGACCCTGCTCAAAGCCGAAATCCCAACCAAGGGACGGGCGGCCGGGCACCGCCACCACCCCTCCGTCAATCACAAGAACGTCCGGCCTTATTTGCCGCAGGGAGGGGCGAACGTTGGATGGCTTGGAGATGTCGCAGATAATTGCCCCCTGCGCCACCCACATGGGATTGATCAGATCATCAACGCTGCTGGTGGCGGTAATTACCACCCGGGCCTGGGGAAGCGCCTGGGCAAGGTCGGTGGTGATTACGAGCAGTCCTTCCTTCTCCAGTTCCCCGGCCACCGGCAACCACCCCTCCACCGGGGTGTCAAGAGGCGGAAGATCCATATTCAAAAGGCGTGTGCCCATGCTGTAGGGTGCCGGGTTCCAGCCAAGTTGGGCTTGTTTGGCCAGGTGCAGGCATATATCGGCGCCAACCCGGCGGAGGCGACGCGAGCTTGCCTGAGGGTGGCGGAAATTTCCCACAAGTATTATACGCTGCATTTCTTCCGACAGAAGTATAGCCAGGGTTCGTCCGATGGACCCGGTAGCGCCGATAATGGCGGCGGAATTTTCACCAAGATCCATAGAAAACCGCCGGGCGGCCAGTTTAACCGCTTCCACTCCCGCCACTACCGTGTAACTGTTCCCGGTGGTAAGCGGAAGGAATTTTCCCTGAAGCAGTGTTCCGCTTCGGGATACCACTGATGTGTAGGCCCCCAGGCCCACCAGACGGGCTCCCCGCTTTATAGCTAACTCCAGCGCCTTTTCCAGTTCCTTGATAATCACTTCAGTTTTAAGCTCTATCATTTCCCTGGCGGTGTGGGGCAGAGTGATAAACTCGCCGTAGGCGCTGTAACCGGCTTTTGATACCACTGTTGTCCGGCCTATAACGAAGGGGTCCAGTATCCGGCTGCCTAAATCGGCCAACTTCTGAAGCTTGTCGTTGGGAATAGATTTGAGACTGTCGTCGAACTGGTAGTAGTTGTATAAATCCAACGGGTGTATAAGAAATGCAAAACGTCCTTCCTTCGGGTCCGGGGAAGGCTGATACTGTTCCCATGGGTATACTTCCACCCGGGGTTCCTGTTTGCCGGCCTGAACGCTTAAGTCGAGGACCGGACGCATGATCTCCAGGGTATTGCCGGCATCCAGCACAGCCAGAACCCTTTCCAGAGATTTAACCGCCAACAGGCATTCTTCCCAGGTTACGGTAAGCGCAGGCTCCACCCGGATGACCTTGTTGCCGTTTAATGTCGGCGCCACCCGTAAACCATTCTCGTTTAACAGGTAACTGGAGATAAGCGGGGTGAGGTTGTCCTGTTCGGAAAGGACACTTAAAAAACAACTGGGAAAGTCGGATCTGGACATTTCAATTTCCAAGCCCAGCATGTATCCACGGCCGCGTACACTTTTCAGAACCATGGGGAAACGCTGCTGCAGGAGTTCAATGGCCTCCCGCAGGCACCGGCCATTGTTTTGCACATTCCGGATGATTTCCCGGTTGTTCCTGGTTAAGATGTCCAACACCTTCAGGCCGATCCGGCAGCCCAGTGTGTTTGCGGCAAAAGTTGAAGAGTGCCGCTCGCCGAAATCTCTAGTGTAGGCAGCAGAGGTGCTGAGGCAGGCCCCAATGGGATAAATTCCCCCTCCCAGGGCCTTTGCCAGCAGCAACATGTCGGGGCACAGGTTTTCTTCCTCACAGGCCCAAAGCCTGCCCGTACGGCCAAGCCCTGTCTGGATTTCATCAAGAATAAACAGCACTCCGTGACGCCGGCACAATTCCATGGCCCGTGTAAGGTAACCCGTATGCGGCACTACAATACCACCTTCACCCTGGATAGGTTCCAGTATGAAAGCGGCGTATAGAGAACCGTTGTTCTCCAGTTCTTCCTCTAGAGCCTCCAAGTCATCATATGATATTGTTTTAAAACCTCCCACCGGCGCGCCGAAGGGAAGCTGGTAGTAATTATTACCTGTGGCCGAAAGGGCGCCGAGGGTTTTGCCATGAAAACTGTTGTATGTGCTTAGAATGCCTATCCTTCCGGTGGCTGAACGGGCCATCTTGATGGCAGCCTCCACCGCCTCAGCCCCGCTGTTGGTAAAAGTAACATACTCCAGACCCTTCGGGGCCAGCTCAATCAAGCGACGGGCCAGCTCTCCGGCTGCCTCCAGGGCGGACGGCTGGACAAAACTTGGCTCCGCGCCGGCTCGAACCTCGTCCAGTACCTGCCATATTTCCGGAGGGTTGTACCCAAAGGGAAGTGCCCCGTAGGCAGCAATAAAATCAAGATAGCGGTTGCCGTCGGAATCAAACAGGTAATGGCCTTCCCCCCGTACGTATGCTTTGTCCATGCGCACTTGATTCAACAATTCGCCCAGATGAGGATTGACGTACCGGGTAAAATTATCCATTCATGGATACCTCTTTATTCATCGATCTTCTATTTATTGCTCTACTATAGTATAGACAGGAAATTATTGTTCACATTCAGGCAGCAGTAAAGTAGATTCGGAGTGAAGCAAGGAGGGGGGACTTAATCAGCAGGCCTTCTTAAGTTGAAGGATCAGTTGCTTCAATTGTTCGGGGTTAATCCACCGGTCCTCCTTGATGGGAGAAATTCCGATTTCCCAACTGATTACCTTAGACCCCAGTATATCTTCCACCAGTTTAATGCGCATATCCGAACCTATAAAGATAACGGTGTCGTAACCCTTAACCTGAGAAACAAGGGCCATAAAGTGATTGATCAGATCGGCCCCACTCATTTCTTCCACGTAGCGCAAGCGCTCCTGCTCGCTCATGAGCAGTATGAAATCCACCCCGCCGGCCCGGGCTACCTCGATTAATTCCTGGGCATTGGCCAGCGGAAAACCTATTAGGGCCACCAGCGGCCCCTTACGAATTTCCCCAATGCACTCCAGTCGTGATATAAGGGTCCGGTCGATCCCTACCTGATCAGCCACTTCCTGCTGAGAGTGCCCCTCTTGCCGCAGTAGAAGTATCTGATCCACCACCCGGTGGATCAGATCCGTATTTATAACCTTGTCACCTATGCGAATAATATTCATATCTTTCTCCTTTGTATGCAAAGTTGTGCTCAGCAATATTTTACCAGTAATCCTTCGTTGAAACAAGTAAATAGGTTACATAGCCTATAGCAAGGATTTCCATATGGTCAGCAGAATGTTGAATAACGAAATCACTTTCATAAAAATTTATGCCTCCGGAAAAACTAATTTAGGTTTACCAATATAGCGCAAAGGAGATGAATTTTTGAGTCAACATATCCATTGTATTGTCAGCGACTGCCATTACTACGCCCAGGGCAACAGATGCAATGCCAACGAAATCCTGGTATCTACCGACGATTTTGCAGTAAAGCAGCCGGATAATGTGGACTGCACTATGGCAAAGCAGCTGACTCCTGTAAAGGCAGGTAACTGCACGGCAACAGCTTGTAAAACATACGTTTCTAAAGGTTCAGGGGACATCAGAGCCGATGGTGTTCAAAAGATGTCATAGAATAAAAGGCCCGGCTTTTGCCGGGCCTTTTATTCTATGACTGTTTCCTTGGCTTCGGAGAGTTAAAATTGGCAGTACAGTAAAATGTAGGTTTGAACGGTGAAGGCAGCTCAACTCCTGCACCGTCCTGTGCCCGCGTGATTTATGATTATTATGGAGGCGGCGGACATAATAATGTAGGGACATGCCAGGTTCCTGACGAAAAAGCCGAACAAGTACTTAGTGATTTAATCCTAAAGTTAAAGGATTAGAACTAACTATATTATTACCAGACAATCAAAGACAGAACAAGAATTCCCTGCAAGACATACCTACCTTTCATCCCCACCCTTCACTCTCGCTACGCGAGCAAGGACACCGACATACTAATCATAAAGTATTACAAAACCGCCGTTTAGGGCGGTTTTCAGCTTTTGTAAACCCTTCAGAGTATCCAACGGAAATATCTTTGTAATGGGGGACAAGCGGAACAAAAGATACGACGGCAGATACTGGTGAACCGTTCCGGTTGGGCTTGTGGTGGGAAAGAAATGTAAAAATATATCAGTCTTTGCAATTTCAAACTGGACTGTTCTATTTTTAATTTGTAAAATATGAATGAGGAGTGCTTAACAATGGACAAGTCACCGGATAATTATAAAAAGATAAAATGTATAAACACGGTTTTTGTAATTAAAAAATCCAGACTTGATACTTTTTATGAGCTATTGCATTTAAAAGAAAAAAAAGAGGAGCCTATTTTTACGGAGGGTAGAACATACTCTTTCCGCAGTGGCATCCATGGACTGTTTATACTGGCTAACGATAAAAGATGGTGGTTCGTAAACGAACACACCCTGGAAAGCAATTTCCTTCAGGACGATGACGCCAATTAAAAGGTTAAATTACCTTTTTCAATAAAACCTGCTTATCCCGGCCATAATAAAATCAAAATTTATTAAGGAGGGTTTCAGGTTTGAAATTATCTCCCGGTGAACGATCAATTCTTGCGTATTTTCCCTCCAGCAATAAGGCCCAGGCAGCGGAAAAGGAATTAAAAAATACGGGATTAAAAAATGTCCAGGTTGATAGAGTCTCCCGATACGGGGCCACCTCAGACGCTCATTACAACAACCCTATAAACAATGCCAGAACGGAAACCGGCCCCACCCTCTTCTCCAACAGCCAGGGTGTCTCCAGTCAGGATGCCAGGATATTGATGGCCGCGGATCCTTCCGTCAGCGGCTACGGGAACATCGACTACGGACAGGCCGGAGGCAAGGCCTTCCTGCTTACGGTAGTTGGTTCCGACGATAAAATGAACCGGGCGGAGGAAATAATACGAAGGAACGGAGGAAATTTCTAAAGTACCCGGGTTAATCCCGATAACTATTCCAGGCTGTTTTGTTGCATCATTATACTAATCGGCAAACAGTTATGCTGGAATTGACATCTGAGACTGGCACTAATAACCACGGCGTTAAAAAAACATCTCCCGGAAAGTGCGGCCCGGGAGATTTTCTATTATTCAGGCTTATAGGTTCCATTAATCCATCTAAAAAGATCATCATAGATACCCCGGATCTGGGGGACGTTGCTGGAACGGACCTGTAAAAATGTTTTCGCCCCAGCATAATAAGCATTGGTCACGTCACCATCCAGCCCCAACTCATGGCCGATATTTAACTGCCGGTAGAACAAATCGTAGTAATATCGGCTGTAAGTTATTTTATCGTCACATTCCAGCTCAATACCCAGACTGTATTTCCCCGCCTGTTCCACTGCGTTGGCCAGCCTGTCCTCCGGGGGGTTGTCTGTAGCGTAATAGTTTGGCTGCAATATAACATGGCTGAACCCGTAAGACCGCCAGTCCTCATAGCCGCGCCCCCCGAAATAGGGAATCCAAAAGAATTTCAGCCCGTCTTGCCTGACCATGCGAGCAACGTTTTGCAACAGATCCTTTTCGCCGGAAATCCTTGCGTCCATAGTTTCTTTATACCAGTAGATACCTGATAGCTCCAGGTTTTTATATTCAGCAGCTTTCCAGCGGGCGGTCAGTTGATTGTAATACCACTGCACGGCCTGAAACCTGTCGCCAGGCGCCTGCTCCCCGCTCGCATTATTACCTATAAAGGACAGAGAGCGGCCCTCTTCCTCCAGCGCCCCGAAATCCTTCTGCTGAGGGTCCGGGTACGGCAGGGAGAGTATAACTTTTTCCTTCATCTGTGTGTGCAGAGCTGCATTCACTGAAGCAGCCGCATCATTTAGCGCACTAAGCTGTTCTCCCGGGACAAAAAGGTTATCCAGATAGGCCACCCATTCCCCCTTATTTCCGGTAATCCCTGGGAACGGTAGAAAAAGCATGGTGTCAAACATTCTTCCCCCGATGGCCCCTCTTCCGTTCATATATCCAACCAGAGGCTCAAAGTCCCAGGAGGTCCAGGTTCCAATCCTTCCATTAGCCCCCGAAAAGACCAGTAATACATCTTTCATATCGGGGATGAACAGATACTGCGGGGATTTCCCGACACCCCTTTCGTCCGGTGGCAACACTGCGGGCTTATCTGCCGGAAGCCCCCCTTTGATGGATAAATGTCTGGCAAATACAAAAACATCCACCGGAAAGCTAATCTTTACATATCTTGCGATGACGGGGGGAATAGTCAACTGCAGGCTTTTGCTCTGGACGGAACTATCCGAAGGCAAAATTCCGTGATTTACCCGGCCTGCGTACCGCCATATTTCTCCGTCCACAGAAACCGCACATTCCATGTATTCCGGCAGCCGTATGCCGGCGCCGGTATCCTGTTTGAATTCCAGCGATATTTTCGATACAGTTTCCAGATGCCCCAGATCCGCAGTAATATTCCTGCCCTGCTGACGCAAGAACCCCGTCCAGATTTCGCCGCCGGAGGTAAGCCCGTCCACCGGACCGGAATATTTTTTATTTTCCATATCCCGAAAAGCCGCATCCGACGCATATTGCCCCATACTATAAGTAAAACTCAATTCCCTTTCCACAGGGGGGCCGTAGCCGCCGGAGGAGTTGACACCGGCTGAAGATTTTTCAGCGGAAGGCTTATCTGCATCCTCTTTACCGATATTTCCGGACACGGAAACTTCTACATTATAGCTGTTGTAACCCGAGTTAACGGTGATTATACCATCTCCCGGGCGCTGGCCGGCAGTAAAGGTACCGTCGTACCCCAGGTTGCCCAGGGCGGGATTATCGATACCGTATATGGGAGTAAACCCAAGTTTGCCCCATGCCGGGTCAGTCTGCAGCGGCAATTCGGCGCCGGTCTCAACCCCCGCCCGGCGACGGGAGACATCCCGTATTGAGGTCATGGCCTGCCATTTTCTCGCATCGTATAGTTGCCTGGCCAGCACCGCTGCCTCGGCCCGGGTCATACTCTTCAGCGGGTGAAAATTACCATCGCTGCCCCTCATCCAACCCTTGCCGGTTACAAAAGCCACGCCAGACACCGCATAGGGGGAAATAATCCTTCCGTCCCTATATTTTAATTCTCTGCTGGCGCTAAAGCCCCCCAGGGCCTTGTATACCATCACCGCCGCATCCTGGCGGCTGATGAACTTTCCGGCTTCAAGCCTGTTATCGCCGCTGCCCGCAAGTATACCCAATTCGGCCAGGGCTTCGACATAGCCAAAAACGGGGGAATCCGGGGGCACATCGAAAAAGGAGGGCTTTTCCGGGTGATAGGGCATTATCCCCAATACTCCGGCCAGCAGCACAGTGAAATCACCCCGGGTTATCTCCCGTTGCGGGTCAAACTGTTCCGGGCTGGAGCCTTTTAATATCCACAGGGCAGCCAGAGCGTTGATATCATCTTCGGCGAAAGAACCTGCTATATCCTTAAATACAGGTGGTGGCTGCTGCCGGCCCCAGGCCGGTGGGCATAGCAGCAGTACTGCCGCAATACAAAAAATAAATAACCTTGCTCTGAACATTTAAGCCTTCTCCATTCCGTGCGTCCAGCGCTTTTTGCATAGTGATTGCTTACAAAATATCAATCCTGGTTACCTCGTCATCATCATCCAGGGTAAGCTTGACTTCCATGTCTTTGTCTATATAGCTCAGGTTTTTGGTGGCGGAGCCTTCCGTAACCTTCACGTCATCCGACAGGTAGTAATTCTTTTCACTGCCGCTGCTCAATTTAATCCAGATTCTTTTGGTGCCCGAGGTGCGGATGCTGGTCACTTCTCCCCGCACCGTGGAAGATGAGCCGATTATTTCAATCCTGATAACTTTATCATCGTCATTAAGATATAATTTCACATCCAACCCCGTGTCGATATAACTAAGGCTTTTACTCGTGCCGCCGTCTTTCACTGTTACGCCGTCGGCCAGATAGTAGGTTACTTCCTTGTTATTACTCTTTTCTATCTTAATCCTTTTCGTTCCGGAAGTGCTTATATAGGTAACTTCGCCTTCAACTACAGTAAGATCCTTAATCTCTATCCGGGTAACTTCCTTGGCGCTGTTCAGGGTTAATTCAACGTTCATGCCCTCATCGACGTAATCCAGATTCCGGGTCCTGTCGTCCTCCCTTACCGAGACGCTATTTGCCAGATAATAGGTATGACTATCGCCGTCTTTATCTTCGACGGTTATTTTTTTGGTTCCGGTGATACGGATGTAGTCAACAATCCCCTTGAGATCGCCCGTTGTCTCGTTGAATTTCAGGGCAGTCACCTCGTCTTTGGCGTTGAGGGTAAGTTCCACATCCATTTCCGCCTCTATATCCTCAATGTCGGCAGAACGGTTGTCTTTATCCTTAATTGAAACCCCTCCAGTCAACGTATAGGTAATATCCCTGTTGTCTTCATCGATAATACCGATTGACTGTGAGCTAATCTTTTCAACCTCTCCGAAGACCTTACGGTCACCTTCTAAAATGCGCACCTCCGAAATGCTGGAACCGGATCTTACCACTTCCACATAGGTCCCCTTTTGCAGGGCGCCATAGGTAATGCTGTAGCCTTTTTCAATAAATTTTACTCCGTTAATGTAAAACTCCTCCACGGATCCATCACTGAAACGGACTGAAAAGTTATCCCAGTACTTATTTACTATATATCCCCTGTTACCGGAGTAGGAAACAGACACGCTGCCGGTGGTGGACGTCTGCTCCGATGTGGTCACGGTCCCGTCCTGGATGGCAATAAAAATACAGTTACCGGAGCCGTCCAGGGTGATTCCTACGCATTCTCCCGCCCTGATAGCATCCAGGGTCGTTCTTTTGCCGTCCTTATAAACCATATATGAACCGGCCAGAGGGTATGTTCCCGAACCGGAAGTAGTCTGAACGGATATTTTTTTGTTTACCCAGTCCACCGAGGTCAGTTGGCCTGTATGATACTTGCCTTCCGGGGACGCTATTTTTTTATCCTTCAGCAGACGCCCCAGAATGGAAGCCATTTCGGCCCTGGTCAGCGACTTTGAGGGTTCAAAGAGATTGCCCGGCAAACCGGTGATTATGCCGGCCTCCACCACCCCGGCCACCATGTCCCTTGATGTGGCAGGTATTTTATTTAAATCGGTGAAATTCAATCCGGCGCCGTTGCCTTTAAGATCCAGCGCCTTGGCCAGCCACAGGGCGACCTCGATGCGGGGAGCCGGGTCGTTAAATTTCATCATGGGAATATCGCTTTTAATCATTAATTGTTTATTAGCGGCCAGGGCAACGTGGTTCCTGAAATATTCCCAGAGATCGGTTGGGAAATTAATACCGGAGGTGGAAACTGTGTTCACCTGACTGGACCATCCCATGGCTCGATTTACTGTCACCAGAGCCTCGACCCTGCTCAACGACTGACTGGGTTTAAATATATTGTCCGGATAACCGCTCATCAGACCGTTGGCTCTGCATTCTGTTATTGAACCGGCAGCCCAGTGGCCCGCAGTATCGCTAAATTCCACAAGGGCTTCACCGGCCAGGGATTCATCACCCGGCACAATTACACACATCGTAAATAGCAACATCAACACAATTAAACTTTTGGCTCGCATTAGGACCTCCTTCCAGCAGCAGTTAACGTAAAATATTATATTGACAGCCCTGCCGCCGCGCCATGACCAAGACACCTAAACACAGGCGGCAGTTTACAACGTACCACCTCCTGCCATTTTTACTACTATATAATAAATTGACGTATAACATCAATATTTCGTTCTTGAATAAAGTACGAAAAAACCACACCCACTGGGGGGTGTGGTTTTTTCGTTATTTTATTATCCAACTGTTATTTTTTAGTCCATTTGTAGTAGCTTACTTTACGTTTATTCCACCGTTACGGTCTCTCTCTGGCTGTCGTAGTTGACTTTAGCCCCTAAATTCTCCGATACAAAGCGCAGCGGAACCATGGTCCTGCCGTTTACAACGCTGACCGGAGCATCCAGCCTGACGTTTCGGCCATTTACCACGGCACTGTTTTTATTTACCTGGAGGTTTATGTTAACGTTGCCGTTGACGATATTCACTTTTTGATTTCTGGCATCATAGTTCACCTTGGCTCCCATGGTCTCGGAAATAGCCCGGATGGGTACCATGGTCCTGCCGTTTTTCACGAAGGGTTTGACATCAAAATCAGGGCGCTTGCCTTTGACAAATACTTTAAGCCCTTTTTGTCCTGCCTTGCTGTATAATTTCGTAAGGTTTTTATAAGTCGCGGCCCGGTCCGGGGATAGTTTTAACAGCATTTTGGTAACACCGGCGGCCCTTTTATAGGCGCCCAGCATGGCGTAAGTCTGAGCAGCGTTTTTATAAACGATGGCTTTAGCCCGGTCATTATTCACAAGACGGTGGGCCAGTCTGATCGTTTCATCGGTCATACGTATAATGGCGCGCTCCGCTTTGGGGTGATTTTTAATCTTTATAAGGAGGGGGGAAGGTTTTGTTGTTCTGAAGAATTATCTTTTTGTCGGAAAGATTAAACGGTCTAAAATTTGAATTGGCGTATGCCCTTTGCAACATTAAAAATCCCCCCTTCTCCTTTGTTAATTTTATGTTAATAACTCAACTTTCGCAGGTTAATATCTTTAAACGATCCTTGAAAAATACGGGTAAAGAGGCAATAAAATGGTCAAGGAACTCATTTATCTTCTATTCAGATAGATGCAAAAAATCCATCAAGTTATTTTTCAATAGATCCATAAGTAAAAACAGGGCTTGTGCAAAATTGATGTCTTTTACTTCGTCACAGCACATGTAGAAAAGGTTGCCAAAGCTCTTTGAGTCGATGTTGCTCCTGGTTTCTAATGAAAGCATTATATAGCGGCAGAATACTATTGTTGTATGTGCCACCATCATATCGTAGGAACGGCCCTGGAATTCCTTGGACAGTTATAGATAGGATTTTGTCATTTTGAAGAAAACTTCTATATCCCAGCGCTTTCCGTAAATACGAATGATTTCTTCTTCACTTAAATTTGTATCAGTGGAAAGAAGTGTAAGCCATTTACGGGAATTTTTCCGGTCACGGACAAATACAATCTTTACATTTAACGGTTGGCCGTTTTTGTCTTTGCCAAGCTCAACAATTACTGAGGCTAAAACCTTTGCCCTGCCTGGCTTTTTGTAAATGTAGTTGTATGGCTTGGGGAGATTCATGGATTTACCCATATACTGGTAGAATACCTTTGGCATTGACTTGAGCATACAAATAACATGCAGATTGCGCTCCATTGCTTTAAGAATTACATTCGGGAAAGAAAAACCAGCTATCAAAAAGCAAATATTGTGCAGGAATGCCGTAGGGTATAACCTGCTCCAACAAATCAAACATAGTATCCGTAGACTTTTTGATACTTTCCTTCCTTAACTTGTAACCATTTGTGCGCTTATCGATATCCGGATTGATTTCATTTATACGGTTTTTCTTGTCTTTCGAACTTAACAAGGAAAATGCCAGTGGCAAAAATGTGTTCCCATCAGACCAGCCCAGGGTTAGCATGCGAAATCCGTTTAGATATTTTTTTCTTGCATGGTCACGAACATTGGCCAGCAGCTCCACGGTTTTACTGCGGCTACGGCTATATACAGAATCATCAATTATGAGCACTTTTGCCCGTTCCTCTGATGTGAGTATTGAAACGGTATCTTTGATCACCTGGGAGCTAACATTAGGAGAAACTTCCGCCAGTTATACCGTGAGGAATTTAGAAATCTATAGAATGAATCTTTTTCCGGGCTTTCTTCAGACCCTTTTGATTCGAGGAACTGAAATAGATTCTTGCCGATAAAAACCAGCATAAAAAGGGTTTTAAAAATCTGTATGCAGGAATATCCCTTTTCCTTTTTAAAATTAGATTTCCGCAATTTTTTATTGATTCGGAAGTTATTAAGAAAATTTTCAATGTTTGATTGTGTTTGATTTTCAATTGAATATTTTCCTGGTAAAATAGATGACATAAAACATCCCTTTCTTTTGGTATTTTGGTTGTTTTGGCTAACTCTATTTTACCAAAAGTAGGGGTGTTTTTGTTGTTTTTTATCGAAAAAACCCAATAAAATCAAGGGTTCAGAGCAATTTTTCATGTGAGAAAGTTGAGTTATATTAACTTAAAAAACCACTTTCTTGGGGGATTTGCCCCGGGTTTCATCTCCAGTGGACTATACCACTCTCGGAGATAATCAAAATCTTTATAAGGAGGGGGGGAAGGTTTGTTGTTCTGAAGAATTATCTTTTTGTCGGAAAGATTAAACGGTCTAAAATTTGAATTGGCGTATGCCCTTTGCAACATTAAAAATCCCCCCTTCTCCTTTGTTAACTTTATGTTAATATTATATTATTCAAATGTTAACGCATTGTTAATATTATGTCAATAAAATTAATAAAAAAGGACAGGTGGATTTCCCCTGCCCCTTACACATGAATTTGATTATGTTTCTACCCATCCATCCGTCTAAATCCGGATTCAAAGGCTTGCAAGTTTAAATCCCTCACGATACCCTGAAATAGAGATCCTATGACAGAGATAAAACACTCCCTGCCGAAAGGCAGCAGCCCGCTTCCCGCCAGGGCACCGGTCATCACCATATTTGCCGCCAGCGGGCTGCCGGCTTCCTTGGCCAGTTCCGTGGCGGGGAGCACATGCAGCCGGGGCGTCATTTTTTTAACCGCCTCTTCAACGCGCTCAGGGTCGGGATACCTGTGTTCGCCGGAAAGGCAGCCCAGGGGGTAGTTGGGGCGGTTGTTCATGATTACCACGGTTTCCGCACTGGCATAATCCAGCAGTACCCGCATGGTTTCCAGGGGCTCGAAGCCGGCCACCACGTGGGCCTGCCCCCTGGGGATAAGCGGTCCGCAGGGCCGGTTAAGGGATAGCCGAACATGACTCATCACCGAGCCTCCCCGCTGGGAAACACCGAAAGTTTCCCCTACCGCTACCCGGTAACCGGCTTGGACAGCCGCTGCTGATACCACCTGGGAGGCCAGCACGTTGCCCTGGCCGCCTACGCCGGTAATTATAATATTAAGTGGTTCTTTAACCACCTTATACCCCCCTTTCCACCATGATGGCGCCCTGCGGGCAAAGGGAGGCACAAACGCCGCAGCCGTTGCATACGGCCTCGTCTATGCGCGCCCTGCCCTTTTCTGCATCCCATACATTGGCCGGGCAGGCGAATACCCTGCTGCAAAACCTGCCGCAGCCGCAGGAATCCCCGATGCATTTATCTTCGTTCACGTAAACCCGGTCTTTTTGCTTGCCCCTGACCGCCGCCAGCACGCATGACCGGCGCAAAATCAGAACCCTGGGGCCTTCCTGCCTGAGCAGATCGTAAATAACTTCGATACTGGCCTCCACATCGTAAGGGTCCTGCACAATGTACGGCATGCCCACGCCCCGGATTATATCCTCCATAGGTACAGTATGGGCGGGCTCCCCCATGGCGGTATGCTGCCGCCCGGGATGTGGCTGGTGACCGGTCATGGCTGTGGTTTCATTGTCCAGAATTATGCACATAAAATTGGAATTATGATAACGGGCATTGATCAGGGCCGGTATGGCGGCATGGTAAAAAGTGGAGTCCCCCACCAGTGTCACCACGGGTTTGTCAAAACCAAACCGGCTGAGGTTGCCCATGCCCCCGGCCAGGCCTATGCCTGCCCCCATGCAGTGAACAGTTTGCAGTAAATAGTAGCCGGTCCTGGCCATGCCCAGAGTATAGCAGCCGATATCCCCCAGCACGATACCGCCCCGGCCATCCAGCTCCAGGGCCGCCCGGACCGCCCAGAACGAGGCCCGGTGCGGGCACCCGGCACAAAAGGCCAGTTCACGGTCCGGCATTTTATCCTCGAGTAAGGACAGGGCTTCCTGCTTATTGTCAATGGTGCCTGGCGAATAGTTTATCCCTAATATATTCCCAAGTGAAGCAGCCAGCACATCAGGATCCAACTCACCAATGCCGGGGCCGGCAGGACCGGCCACATGACCGGAGCGCTTGCCGTAAAATCTGACTTTCCCCGGCAGGCAACCGGCGGCCAGGGCCATAACATTATCCTCCACAAAGGGTTCCACCTCTTCGGCAAAAATCACCTCCGGTACCCTTTCCATATGTTCCAGCAGCAGGGCCTCAGGAAGCGGCCAGGTGGTACCCAGTTTCAATATTCCCGTGGTACCGCCCGCACCGAGCATTTCCAGAGCCTCCTGGGCATACATGTAACAGGGACCGCTGGCTATTACCAGCCTTTCGGGGTTTTCCGGCCCGGTGTAACTATTAAATGCACTGTCACAGACCAAATGGGCCGCCCTGGCCAGTTTGCTCTCCTGCCCGGCGTGAAGTTTGATGCCAAATGTTATCACCCGGTTTTCCCGGGTAAAATCCGGCTTGCGCTCCGGTCGCACCAGTTCTCCCAGCTCAACATCCCCGCTGGCATGGCACACCCGGGTGACGCAGCGCACCACCACCGGCAGTTCAAGTTCCTCGGACAGTGCAAAAGCCTCCCGGGTCATCTCCATGGCCTCCCGCACCGAAGAAGGCTCCAGCACGGGCAGGTGCTTGGCCTTGCAAAGGTTCCGGGAATCCTCCTCCCGGACGCTGGAATGGGCGTTGGGGTCGTCTCCCAGCACCATCACCATACCGCCCCGGCAGCCGGAAATGGCCAGTGCCCCGGCAAAATCCAGGGCTACATTCAGGCCGTCCGCCTTCATCACCACAAGGGATCTGAGCCCCGCAAAGGAGGCCGCAGCGACTCCCTCCATGGCTACCTTTTCATTAACCGACCACTCCGCGTAAAGATTAAATTGCTTGGCTACTCTGGACAGGGTTCCCAGCACCTCGGCGGTGGGAGAACCGGGATAGGAAGCCGCATAGGCCACTCCGGCTTCCAGGGCGCCCCTGGCAATAGCCTCGTTACCGGTAAGGGCTACTTTCACGCCTGCCTTCTCCTGACAGACTCCCGCTAAGCTCACTGGTTAATCCCTCCCCACTGGGTTTCCAGGTCCCGCCGGTATTTTTCCGGCAGGGTTATATACCCCGTATTGCCCAGGTCTTTCTCCAGCAGCGATAACACCCTCATTTTCTTACCCAGCGCCGCCCGTCTCAGCAGGGGCAACCTTTCCGGCGGATACTCCCGGATCTCGATTACGCCTTTTTGCAGCGCCAGATTAAATATATCCAGCCCTTTGCCGGTGCGTATTATTAAAGTGTTCCACACCGGATCGTGTTCTGTTGACCCCACGGAAATATCCGCATATTCAGAAGTACTGTCAAAACATGTATTACATGATTTTTTAATAAATGTCCTAATATCTTCCAACTGCCAGCTATATTTCCCTGCCCGGGTATAGGCCACCGGCCCTTCCACCGGAATATCCATTTTTACTATTTCTTCACCGCCGGTTTCCAGCTGTAAAAAGCCGTACAATTCAGGAGCAAGAGACCAAAAACAAAAGAGCCCCAATACCAGTCCAATCCCGCTGGATGAAGGATACTGCGGGCCGGGCAGGTTTCCCTGCTGGCTCTTCCTTACCGCCACAACCTGGCATGGCCTGCCCACCACGCCTATATCCGTCAGGCCGTCCCTTATCGCCCTGTTCAGCTCCAGCAGGCTGGGAACCCCGGTGTATTTGGAACCGGCGCAGCGTGCCACAGTATCGGCATCCCTGGCCAGTACGGGACGGGGGCTCTTTATATCACCGCCGGTCAGCACCGCAGATGATATCAGTCCTTCCCGCAGCGCCAGCCCGGTCAGGGCCGAAGCGGCGCCCCCATACTGAGCGCCCCCGGGTTTCCCGGTCAGAGCCCGGGCATAATAAATGCCGCTGAACAATCCCAGAGCTTGATCTTCCCTCTCCCGGCCAAAAACCGCCCGGTCCATGTTCCCTATGTTCGTAGGGGTTTTGGGACAGACCATGTAACAGGTGCCGTCTTCATGGCCGCATGGGTAAATAACCTTCACTCTGTCCCGGACGGTTTTTATATACGGGCAAAGACCAACGCAAATCCCGCAGGACGAACAGAGATCTCTGTCCATTACTTCCTTTTGCAACTGCTCCTGTCCCGGCATCCCGAACTCACATCCCCTCTCCATATTCGCATACTTCTATCCGGAAAATAATATTTTCATCTTCTTATGGTGCTGCAACAGCAGCATGGATGTCAGGTACCAATAACAGTGATAAAACATCGTAAAGAAAAACTGACACTAACCAAATTTCGCCCCGTTAACATGAATTCCTTTATATAGGCTGAAACATTCTACCAGCAAAGCTTGCGCGTCTGTATCTTCTATTGTCAGGCCTTCCCCGGCATTGATTTCACAACTCTTTTCCCCTGAAAATTATTGTCGAAATTTTCAACAATTTGATCTGGCAAGAGGACCAAATAAAGGAATTACTTGTTTTTATGTCGTATATTTATATTTATTTTTATTCAATAAAAACAATTTATAAAGGAGGTTTTATCGTGTTTCAAAAAAGAAAGGGGTTAATCTTTTTTTTGCTGCTGGTGTCTATAGCTATTCTGGCAGGAGGATGCGGCCAGAATAGTCAATCCATGATGGGTCAAGGCGACATGGTAAAGATAATGAGTGAAAAACCGGATTTAATGATGGGCGCCATGAGTTCCCCTGAAGCTCGTAAGTCCATGACCAGCATGATGAGCTCCGATAACATGCGGCCGGTAATGACAGATATGATGAAGGCTCCTGAAATGCAAAAAAGCATGGTCCAGATTATGAGCAACAAAGAAATGCAACAAGCAATGGTTAAGGTCATGTCCGACCCGGCTATGAAACAGACCATGATTGACATAATGGCCGACCCGGCCATGAAAGACACCTTTATGGCCATGATGAAAGACTCCCGGCTGATGCCAATGGCCCAGGAAGCTATGCATAAATAATAAGTCGAAAAAAGCATGAGAACTCTTTTTACGGGGAGTTCTCATGCTTTTTCATAGGGGTAATATGATCCCGTGTCCCGGGATAGCCTGAAGAGATTTAAAATGTTACTAAGCACAAATAAGATAATCCAAATAAAAAACCGGAGGTGAAAGCATTGAAGAAATTTGTTACGATTTCACTATTAATATTTCTTTTCCTGATTAGTGGAAACATCGCTCTAGCAGCTGAGAATGACCACTCAGGACATTCCGGCCCAAGTACAGACATTCAATCTGGTGAACATTCAAGTCATGATGCTACTCTCCAACAAAGTAATGATGTTATCCAGCCAAGCCATAGCGAGCATCAAAGCAATGAACCATCTCAAAGCAGCACCGGACACGGGCAAAGCCAAGGAACCAGTTCCCCGGAGCACAGTTCCCATGACGGACAAGCCCAAAACCAAAATTCCGAAGCACATGACGGTGGGCACGGTGTCAAGGAAGTAAAAGAAGTTAACATCAAACCCTGGGTTTATGCATTCCTGGCGTACACTGCCGGCGTTCTACTCCTGGCACTCATTTTAAAGAAAGGAAGGGGTAAAAATAATGAACTGGTTAGCTAGAATATTAAAAAGCAGCCTCTTCCCCGGAGTCTTGCAGTGGCCCACAGCCTTTGTCTTTGCAGTTATTATTTATCAGCTTCTCTATGGTCCTGATTCCAGCTCCAAAAACTTCGGCACTTCAATGACATGGGTCCTGTGGTGGCCGATTATACCTCTTATATTCTTCATCTTAGGGCGGATGTGGTGTGCCATTTGCCCTTTTGCGACGCTGAGCGATATCATCCAGAAGTTCTTTGGAAACAACAGGCCTGTTCCACAGTTCCTGAAAAAATACGGAATCTGGATCATCGATGCGCTATTTCTTTTGATCACATGGGCCGACCATGTATTTGGCATCGTTGATTCCCCAAGAGGCTCAGGCATTTTATTACTAATGATTATTGCAGGCGTAATCACAATGGGAGCGTTTTTTGAGCGCAGGGCCTGGTGCAAATACCTGTGCTTCCTCGGAGGCGTGGCCGGCAATTATTCCCGCTGCGGCTCTATAGATATCACCGCCGATCCCAAGAAGTGCACAACCTGTAAGGTCAAGGCATGTTTTAATGGTAATGAGCAAGTTGCAGGCTGCCCAATGTTTGGAATGCCGCGAACAATTGGTTCGGAAACCTGCAACCTGTGCGGGAATTGCTTTAAAACCTGTCCAAACAACTCCGTAGTCGCCAAAGTTAGAGTGCCCAGTAGCGGTCTTTGGTTAATAAACACGCCAAGACTTTCCGAAAGCTCATTAGCCATAGTAATTATGAGTATTGTATTTGTCCAAAACGCAACCATGCTTGAGGTATGGGCAAAGGCCCAGTCCCTGGTTGAAACTGTTCTGGGTACTTCCAACTATGGCGTTATATTCACAATGATCTTTTCGGTGGCCGTTTTAAGTACTATCGGCGCAATGGCAATAGCATCAGGAATAAGCTCTTTTCTAAACAAAGAAAGTCTAATTGATAATTTTGCCAGGTTTGGCTATGCTTTTATACCACTGGACCTTGCCGCCCACATGGCGCATAACCTGTTCCACTTGCTGGCTGAAGGTAAAAATGTTATTTACACAGCTATGGCCCTGTTTGGAATCAATGTTTCAGGCAGCAACGCGATACTGGACGTCTCTACGATTTCCGCGCTGCAATATATCCTGCTCGGAGTGGGAACCATCGGTTCCATTGTGGCAGCCTTAAAGCTCAACAAGGGTAGACCTTTAAATGGTGTTATACCGATACTTGCTTTAATCATCGCATTCCTTCTGGTGAACATATATTTGTTCTTGCTGCCGATGAGCCATCGGGTATAAACCCCAAATATATTGTACGAAATGACAGCAACCACGTTCAACAGAGAAACCCCCGCAAGAGGGGGTTTCTCTTGTTTTTTTGGACCCAAACATCCGGCTGCCTAATGCAAGGGCTGATCACTCCCGTCAGTAACCACCGTTACCACCTCGCCGGGATTTCTAATGATATCACCGGGATCGGCGGTAAAGATTATCCCTTCCTTCCCTGTCCACTCTACTGACGTTCCAGTTTCCTCAAGAAGGCTAAAATCCAGCAGGTTCTGATCCACCTCGTCGCTGAGCGGGGGGCCATAGGCCAGCCTGAACATTTCCGCCATTTCGGAAATGAGGGGAAATCTGGGGTTCGTACCGGTAACCTGATCGTCAAAAGCCTCCTCCGCCATAGCCGGGAGCAGGGAGGCGAATTTCTCCGGCTCAACCCCCAGACCGGCTATGGTGTCGGGTATTTCAAGCCCTCTCAGCAGACCTCGCACGGCCTCAATCAGAGATTTAACCCCCTCTGCGGGCGTCCGGGCAGGAAAACCCAGGTAAGAAGCTATTTGGCGATACTTCTCCGGAGCCTGAAAATATTCATACTGTGGATACGAGGTGAATTTTTTCGGGAGACTGGCATTGTAGGCGATTACATAGGACATCAGCACCGCATTGGCCCGGCCATGGGAGATTTTGAATTCAGCCCCTAGTTTGTGAGCGAGGCTGTGGTTTATGCCCAGAAAGGCATTGGTAAAGGCCATGCCGGCTATGCAGGAAGCGTAATGCATTTTTTCCCTGGCCTCCCGGTCCGCCGGATTCTTGTATGAGCGCAGCAGGTATTTGTAAACCAGTTCCACCGCCTTTAAGGCCAGGGCATCGGTATACTCCGAGGCCATCACGGAAACATACGCTTCCAGGGCATGGGACAGCACATCCATGCCGGTGTCTGCGGCCACCCGGGGGGGCATGCTCATGGCGAAGCCGGGATCAATGATAGCCACATCCGGAGTCAGTTCATAATCCGCCAGCGGATATTTAATATGCCTGCCATGGTCGCTGATTACAGCAAAGGCAGTAACCTCCGAGCCAGTGCCGCTGGTGGTGGGAATGGCTATGAGACGGGCCTTGCGGCCCAGCTTGGGATATTTGTAGGTCCGTTTACGGATATCCATGAATTTAAGTTTCAGGAATTCAAATTCAACTTCCGGATGCTCATAAAAAAGCCACATGGTCTTGGCCGCATCGATGGGAGAGCCGCCTCCCAGAGCAATTATGGTGTCCGGCCTGAAATCCTTCATGGCGGCACAGCCCCGGCGCACGGTTTCCACCGAGGGGTCGGGCTCTACATCGTTGAATACCTCTACAGCTACGTGATTGTTCCTTCTGTGCAGATGATGCATCACCCTTTCCACCATCCCCAGTTCTTGCACCACCTGGTCGGTTACTATAAAAACCCGGTTGATACCGGGAAATTTGCTCAAATACTGCACAGCTCCGGCAGCAAAATATATTCTTTCCGGCACCCTGAACCACTGTATTTTGTCCCGCCTGCGGGCCACCCTCTTAATATTGATCAGATTATCCACGCTAACATTGGAGGTGGTGCTGTTGCTGCCCATGGAGCCGCAGCCCAGGGTAAAGGAAGGCACGTTAACATTGTAAAGGTCCCCAATGGCTCCGTGGGTGGAGGGCGAATTGATAATAATCCTCCCGGTCCTGATGCGGTTGTAAAATTCTTGAATCACCTGCTCGTCTTCGGCGTGAACAACCGCCGAATGGCCGAGTCCCCCGAATTCAACCACCTTTTCGCAAAGGATAATCCCCTCATGATAATCGTTCACTACGTAGCATGACAGTATGGGGCTTAATTTTTCCATAGACAGAGGATGCCCTGGTCCCACCCCCGCCAGTTCCGCCACCAGCACCCTGGTACCCGGCGGCACATCCATACCGGCCATCTCCGCTATTTTTTCGGCTGGCTGGCCGACAATATCCGCATTGAGCGAGCAGGATGGTCCGGCTTCCCCCGGTGAAACAAGCCCCTCCAGTTTTTTTATCTCTTCCGGCCGGAGAAAATAACAGCCGTTTTCTTCCATTAATTCTCTGACCAGCCCGGCAACCTCCCGATGTATCACTATCGACTGCTCCGAGGCGCAAATCAGCCCGTTGTCAAAAGTTTTGCTCATGATCAGGTCCGTTACGGCCCTTTTTAATTTAGCGCTTTTATCAATATAACATGGAACATTGCCTGGACCCACCCCCAGGGCCGGCTTTCCGGTGGTATAGGCAGCCCTTACCAGCCCGGCGCCCCCGGTGGCGATGATGGTTGCCACACTGGGGTGCTTCATCAGGTAGCTGGTGGCGTCAATACCCGACACCTCCAGCCAGGAAATACAATTTTCCGGGGCTCCCGCCTTCACCGCAGCCTCCAGCATGACACTGGCTGCGGCGGTGCTGCAGGCCCGTGCCCCCGGGTGGAAGCTGAATATGACGGGGTTCCTTGTTTTCAGGCAGATCAGGGCCTTGAACATGGTGGTGGAAGTGGGATTGGTCACCGGCACCACCGCCGCCACTACCCCCAGAGGCTCCGCCACTTCCAGGTAGTCTTCCTCCTCATTTTCCCGGACAATACCCACTGTCTTGGCGTACTTGATGCTGTGGTAAACAGCCTCGGTAGCGAAAATGTTTTTGGTTATTTTATCTTCGTAAACACCCCGGCGGGTTTCCTCCACCGCCAATTTGGCCAGTTCCATGTGTTTTTCCAGTCCGGCTACGGCCATGGACTGCACTATCCTGTCCACTTGCTCCTGATCGAAGGACATGAAATCCCTGGCCGCTCGCACCGCCCTTTCCACCAGGGCGTCAATTTCCGGAAAGGACTGCCCGGACTTCTGCCCTGCCTTTGCTTCGCCCAATACAGACACCTCCGCTGCTATTGTAATTGCTATTTCCATTATTCCACGGCAATACTTTAATATGCCCTGATTTAATTCAGGACGTTAGCATGCGAAAATCAGGTCAGAAAAGCAGTGTGTTCCAGTTGAGAAATACTATAACTGTTACAAGAGGAGAATGGCCATGAGGGGTTTAGGTAAAAATAAGATGGGCGATTAAGCAAAGATGAGTCAGGGGACGGTTCTCTGACTTACTTCTTGTAAAGAATGAGTCAAAGAACCGTCCCCTGACTCATTTCCGGGAGGTAATGTGGATGGGTACCATGTGTCCGGTATGTAACGGCCTGATGGAACAGGGGCCGCTATGCAGCAGTTGCGGGGCCGAGATGCAGGACGCCGGGCTGGTGACAGATTACCTGGGGCCCTACAGCCCTTACTTTCACACCTCGTTTGAAGCGCCCTGCTGCCTGCACCTCTTTACCTGCCCCCGCTGCGGGGAAGATAAAAGGATAGCCGTAAAGTTGATTAATATCTGAATGGTTAAATATATTTCTCCAACTCATCCCAGTTTTCCAGTATCCCCAGGGGATCATATTTAAGCAATTCCTCCACCGGGGCCATGCCCCAGGGGACACCAATTATACCGGTGCCGGCGCTGCGGCCGGACTCCATGTCGAAATGGCTGTCGCCAACAAAGAGGGCGTTGGCGGGCTGCACATTCAGCACCTCCAGCGCTTTCAGCACCGGATCGGGAAGCGGCTTGTGCTTTTCCACATCATGCGCTGTAATGATCACATCCAGGTAGCGGTCCAGCCCGGTCAATTCCACGGTCCTAATAGTGCCGGGCCTGCCCTTGGAGGTTACCAGGCCGGTTTTCAGGCGCCTTGCTCTTATACCCTCCAGCATTTCCAGGGTACCTGGATACAACCTGGTATATTTGTCGTGGTCCCGGTTGAAACATTGCTGGTAGAGTTCAATAAATTTTTCCTCCCCATTGCCCGCGAAATGTCTGGCAATATCCTTTAAACCCCTGCCGATCCAGCGCATGACATCATCATTGCCCCAGGGCAGCCCCATTTCGGTGAAAACCTCAAGATAGTTGTGGCGAATAAAATCCAAAGAGTCGGAAAGAGTGCCGTCCAAATCGAACAAAACAGCCAGAGTGTCGTTTTTTCCAGAAGTCATATTAATCACCTTATCTCCGTAAAAATAACAATATCATTTTACCACATAAATGCTGCTAGAAATATCCACCGGGTACTGCGTATAAAAAGAAGACCGGGGATAAAGGTTTTTTAAAGACTCATATAGAATTTTGCCAGTATAGGAAAGGGGAGAAGGAATGTCCCCTAATTATAGGCTGAGGGAAATAATGCAAGGAGCTGAGCAATATGCCCATAAGCAAAAAGGTGGAGAAATTTTTATCCGGAGCCTCCTTTATTCGCAAAATGTTTGAGGAAGGCGAAAGGCTTAGAGCGATACACGGGGCAGACAAGGTTTACGATTTCACCCTGGGCAACCCCAACATGGAGCCGCCGGAACGATTCCGGGAAGAGCTGAAAAGGCTTGCTCTGAACCCCGTCCCGGGTATGCACCGCTACATGAGCAACGCCGGCTATACAGAAACCAGGGCCGCAGTAGCGGAAGTATTAAGGGAACAAAACAGCCTGCCCTTCGGCCCCGAACATATCATAATGACCGTGGGCGCCGGAGGGGCGCTGAATGTGGTATTGAAAACACTGCTGGACCCCGGTGACGAGGTTATAGTTATTAAACCATATTTCGTGGAATACAGGTTTTATATAGACAACCACGGCGGAAACGTGGTGGAGATAGCCAGCACAACGGATTTCAAGCCCGACCTGAACGCCCTGGCAGCCGCCATAACTACCAGAACCAAAGCCGTGCTCATAAATTCTCCCAACAACCCTACGGGTGTGGTTTATGACAAAGATGACCTGGACGCCCTGGGACGGCTGCTAAAGGAAAAAGAAAAGGAACTGGGCAGCACCATATATGTCATATCAGATGAACCTTACGCCAAAATCGTTTATGACGGTGTACAGGTGCCGAGCATATTTTTATCCATAGAAAACAGCATAGCGGTCACCTCGCACAGCAAGGACCTGGCCCTGCCGGGTGAGCGCATTGGCTACCTGGCCGTCAGCCCGGGAATCAGTGATTTGGAACTGATGCTGGAAGGCCTGGTATTTGCCAACCGTACCCTGGCTTTGTAAATGCTCCGGCCCTGATGCAGCGGCTGGTGGCCGGTCTGCAGAGGGAAACCGTAGATTTAGAGGCATACCGTGAAAAAAGGGATCTGCTATACAATCACTTGACCTCCCTTGGCTTTGAAATGGTTAAACCTAAGGGGGCCTTTTACCTGTTTCCCAAATCTCCCCTGGCTGATGATATGGAGTTTGTAAATATAGCCCAAAAGTACAATATACTCCTGGTTCCCGGCGGCGGATTCGGTATGCCGGGCTATTTCAGAATAGCTTACTGCATAGACAGGCAGATTATTTTAAATTCACTGCCTGCCTTTACTAAACTGGCCGAAGAACTGGGAATGATTCCAAAATAGAAACAAACCCAATTAAAATTTTTAACCACATCAAACAAAGGCAACTGCTGCCCTGGTATCAGGTACTTGCAGCTGCCTTATACGTTTATTAGCCCACATCAAACCCGTTGCCGGTTACAGATAAACCGTAAATTTCCGGGAGTATTAATCCTCCATCAAAAGTAGCAGTTTCTCATGGATATGAAGGTTTAGTTGTCCCATCACTTTGCGCAGTGATTTAGGGTCATCAAGAATAAAATTATCTTCCCAGCGCTCCAGTAAATAGGATATGAATTCCAGGTAACCGTTAGCCAGGGTAAGGGTATAAAGTTCCCGGTACCTGTTGTTCTCCGGCTGGCACTTGCTATCCTGGGTATCTTTATGGGTCAGTTTAAAGTTTCCCAGCTTCTTGTCATCCCGGGTCCAGGATACAATCCCGTCTACTGGAAGCACATCCCTTCCGCAGGTATCACAGATAAACTTGGACAATGAGAACCCCTCCCTCAGTCCTATACCGGTATGTTCTCTTAATCTGTTTTGAGGCCGGTATGTTTATTATTTTTTACTATAGTAACTGCAACAGCAATATTAAGAAGTACCAGCGGGCAGGTATGTCCACGTTTCCCCTTGCCGCGTATGACATTTTAAATCTGTCCGACTTCAAATTCCATTATATATTCATAGATTAGCACTGGCAATAAATATATTAAACAAAAAATTAGCCGCTCGAAACAAATAATGGTGCAAAAACCAACCAGGAGAATCTATGGCAGTGATATAAGTAGCAGGTAATAATACCCCAGCGGGAGGAAAAAAGGTATCAACCTGAGAATACTAGAAGTATCTAACGGAAAGAAGGCTGTAATAACTTTGAGAACCTGGTTTATCGAAGACGCCGGGGGCGGATGCCGGGCATTTTCCGAAGTAGTGGTGCTGGTGTCCGAAAGTCCCGTAGAATCATACACGGCCCGCGTCCCTTTGACTTGGGACGGCGGGGAAAGTCTCGAGGAGGTAGTCTGCAGGGCAGTAATAGAAATGATGGAAAAGGCTGGTGTAAGCAGGAACGACCAACTACTGGTATGTTCCGGGAACATATTTCACGGCCTGCATGCCTGGTTGACGGAGAATAATTACAACTGGGAATATGCCCGGATGGACGGTCTGGCCCATGATATAGCGGAAGATGCATTTTACAGCCAGATTTTGAAGGCCGGTTTCCCGCCGCACATCAAATTAACCGAGCGTAATTACAGGGATTTTTACAGGGTACTGGAAAAATGGATTATGGAGGATGAATCCAGGCTCTCCTATCTGAAAGACCGTTTGGTACGGCAGAAGCCGGTTGAAACCAGATACGTGCTAAAGGGAAACGGCGCCCGTAAGCTACGCTGCTGCGGCTGCAAAAAAAATATACTGCCTTACACTCCGGTGGTAGAATTTAAAGCCCGCCAGGATGGCAAAAGGGTTAGAAAGTGTTACCACCCCGACTGCTCACCAGTGACTCCTCTGAAAAACAAACTAAAAGCAGCCACCGGAAAAGTAAACGGCACTGCCCGGGAAGGGCTTATGGCCATCTGCCGGAAGGAAACAAGCTGTGGGATTTGCAATCTCAACATCGCCCCGGATAACCAGGCTTTTCACGTATACCTGGATGGCAAGCTAGTAGTCTGCCACCCCGGCTGTGCATCGGTAGAGTATAAGCAGGAGACCTGATTACCTGCTGCAAATAAGCTGGGGCTTGAATCCAAGATAATCCGCGCTAACCAGATAAAAATTAATCCCCCACAGGCTTTCCGGCAAGCTGTACCGGCAGGCCCGGGCGTGCAGGTGACCGTACACAACAGCTTTAACCCCGTATTTGAGGAAAAGCTCTACAAAACCGCTGTACTCGTGTTTTTCATTGGTGGGCATATAATGCATCATGGCGATGATTTCCTTTGCCCCTGCCGCGCTTTTCAGGGAATTCTCCATGCGAATCAGTTCCCTGTTATATATTTTCTGATCCTCTTCTTTAAAAAATGAGCCGTTAGGGCACAGCCAGCCCCGGGAGCCGCAGATGGCCAACTCCCCAAACCGCACATGGTCGTTTTGTATCAACTGTATGTTGGGAGGCATCGCTTCCCTGGTTCGTGATATAGATTGCCACCAGTAGTCGTGATTGCCCTGCACCGCCACTATATGTCCTGTAAGCATGGCCAGGTATTGCACATCGCATTGCATCTGATCCAGCCGCATGGACCAGGAAATATCTCCCGGCACCAGCACTATGTCATTTTTATCGACGGTTTGCAGCCAGTTATTATATATTTCCTGGGCGTGATCCGTCCACCTCTCATCCAAGTCCGACATGGGTTTGTACTCAATGGCATTCCAATTGTCCGGGTCGGGACTGGTAGTAAAGGACAGGTGCAGATCACTGATGGAATATATATTCATTATATCCCTCCGGTAAAACCCTGTTATTTACATTAAATTAATAATATCATAAATCGGGGACATTCCTTCGTGAAATTGTTCAAAGCAAGGAATTATAGATAACATAAATTGGGGACATTCCTTCACAAGATTATTAAGAAGTAAAGAATTTTAGATTACCTAAGAAGGTGTGTCCCCATACCTTAGACAGGTGTGTCCCCATACCTTATTCGGCAACTGTAGACTCCCTGACAAAAAACTATGGTATAACTCCTGCTTGATCCTGAATTTTGAGACGGGGTGTGGAAATTGAATAAATATAAACTGGTAACCGTGGTAGAAACCCAGGAACATGCCTATGTCAGGATGTTTATAAATGATACGCTGGTTAATCCCGAAGGTTTGCTCCGTCTGAAGCATGCTGAACTGGACCAGCTTTTCAAGGATCTGTTCAAAGCCTCCAGAGGCCACTGTATTAAATGCCGGTGTCTTCACCCCTAATGGGTTGGCATCTGCTTTCCCCGGAAGATTAAAAAGGGATGGAACGAATCTCCCATCCCTGGTCGTTCAAAACGAACAGCAACCCCGATGGTGACGGATCAGCGCATGTTCTACCCCGTCTGCACTGGGGCTTACCCGTGAATCAGCGCCGGCAGGCAGCGGGTACATACCCAAAGGCTCTCCCCGGCACTGCGGCAAGGCATTATTGGCAGTTCATCCTCATTCCTACCGCAGCGAAAACATTTTTGAGGAATATAATTCCTCGGGTTACTTTGCGTGTGCTTGTGTACCGCCTCCTCGGAGAACTCCTCCGCTTCCCTCTCCTCAACGGTCAGCGCCCCTTCCGGGCAGGTTCCTATACAAAAGCCGGCTCCGTCACACAATTCCTCTTTAATTACCCTGGCCTTGCCGTCCCTTATTTCAATAGCACCCTCGGCGCAGGGGGATACGCACAAACCGCAGCCAGTGCATTTTTCCTCATCAATTCTCACTATGGGCCGTTTTGCTTTAGCCATCGTATAATCCCTCCGGTTTGTATTTTATAACAATTATAATGTTCTGGCAGCTGAAATTCTATAAGCATTACCATATACCCGGTGTGATTTACAGCACACCGGGCGTTTGTCCGCTGCACCCCTGTAATTTCACAACCATACAGCACTTGCAGGAAAATGCATGCCTCAATATATTATTGTTCATATTCCTGAAGGAAAAATAGAATAAATATAGAAAAATAACAGAGATAAATTATTAAAAAATTCCGATTCAATGTTTGGGAGGTCTTTTAGTTGTATACGATTCCAATTAACAAAGCGGATTCTATGAAAAAGAAACCGCTGGATAGCGAGCTGACCTTTGGCACCAAGTTTACCGACCACATGTTTGTAGTTGATTACTCCGTCGCAGACGGCTGGCATAACCCCCGCATAGAACCATACGGCCCCCTGAGCCTGGAACCGTCTACTATGGTTCTACACTATGGACAGGCCATTTTCGAGGGCATGAAAGCATACAGGAGAGCGAACGGCAAGATAGGTATTTTTAGGCCACGCTCCTACCTGGCCCGCCTGAACCGTTCCGCCGAGCGGATGTGCATCCCTCAAATCGACGAGGAATTGGTGTTTCAGGGATTGATCAAATTGCTCCAACTGGAACAGGACTGGGTCCCGGGCTCCAAGGAAACCTCCCTTTACATCAGACCCTTTATCATTGCCACCGACCCCTACCTGGGTGTGCGGCCTTCCCACACTTACAAGTTCATGATCATACTGTCGCCAGTAGGAGCTTATTATCCGGAAGGCTTTCAACCCGTTAAAATAATGGTCACGGATAAATACGTCCGTGCGGTGCGGGGCGGTATTGGCCACGTAAAAACCCCGGGCAACTATGCCGCCAGCATTCTGGCCGCCGAAGAAGCCAAAAAGAAAGGCTATACCCAGGTGCTCTGGCTGGACGGAGTGGAACTGAAATATATCGAAGAAGTGGGCACCATGAATATATTCTTTGTCATCGGCGATCAGGTTATTACACCTCCCCTGGAAGGTAGCATTCTTGGCGGCATGACCCGGGAATCTGTGCTGCAGGTAGCGCGGAAATGGGGACTGGACACCGTGGAACGCCGCCTCTCCATTGACGAGGTGATGGAAGCTTCCCACAACGGCACGCTGAATGAAATATTCGGCACCGGCACCGCCGCCGTGGTATCGCCGGTCAACGAGTTGAACTGGCGGGACGAAATAATAGTACCCGGCAACGGCGGCGTGGGCGAACTCTCGCAGAAATTTTACGATTACATCACCGGTGTGCAGTACGGACTGCTACCCGATGAATTCAACTGGGTCGTGGAACTGTAATAAATGCGACAGGGGACGGTGAAACCGTCCCCTGTCGCATTTTGTCGTACTGCCGCAGTCAGGGAGAGCATTTTGCGCATATTGACCTGAACAGTGTTGTGCTTAAATAACGGTCACCGCGGTCGGGCAGTATAACTACAATGTTGCCTGATTCCATTCTCCCGGCCACCCGCAAAGCCCCGGCCACTGCCGCGCCGCTGGACATACCCACAAATATTCCTTCCCTGGTAGCAAGCAGCCTCGCGGTTTCGAAGGCTTCATCGTCTTCAACGGTTATTATTTCGTCCAGCATATCGGGATGGTATATTTCCGGCACTATGGCCTCCTCCATGTTTTTCAGGCCCTGTATAGCGTGGCCCTTCACGGGTTCAATGCCGATGACCCTGATGCCGGGGTTTTTCTCTTTAAGATATCTGCCCGTACCCATCAACGTGCCGGTAGTCCCCATGCCGGCAATAAATACTTCAATCAATCCTTTTGTTTGGGAATAAATTTCCGGCCCGGTCGTTTCGTAATGGGAAAGTGAATTATTATCGTTTTGAAACTGATTGGGCATATAATAACTTTTAGGCTGGTTGTTAATAATCTTATGTGCTTTCCTGATGGCGCCGTCGGTGCCCTCTTCCGCAGGTGTAAGTATCACTTCGGCGCCATAAGCCTCAAGAATGCGACTTCTCTCCATACTGACACATCCGGGTACCACAAGCATGACCCGGTATCCTTTTGCGGCCCCGATCATGGCTATGGCGATACCGGTATTCCCGGAGGTTGGCTCAAGGATTATTTTTTCTCTGGTTAGCTCGCCTGATTCCTCAGCCTTTTTGATCATGTAATAGGCGGGCCGGTCCTTTATCGAGCCACCCGGGTTGCATCCTTCCAACTTCCCGAATATCCTGACCGTAGAATTAGTATTTAATGTTTTTAATTCAACAAGCGGTGTATTTCCAATGGCAGATAGTATATCCATTTTATCGCCTCCACTGAAAGTATGCATACCAAAACAGTAATTCTGTGTTCCGGCGGAATCTTCCTGCCGGCTGAGGGGTTTTTGATGCTTTTATATTGCCGCAGGAAAGTTCCGGAAAAATTTATAGAGGTACTTGACAAATATAACGGAATTAAAATAATATATTCATATAAACTATACCTTTTCAGTAAACATTTCAAGCAGGGTATTTAAAATGAGATTAAATCAAGCAACAGACTATGCTATGCGGGCGATTTTGTACCTTTCAGGACTGCCCTACGGGCAGGTGATTGAGGCAAAATTGATATCTGAAGAGGAGCGCATACCGATTCGCTTTTTGCTGAAAATTCTGCGGCTACTCATCCAGGCGAACATTGTGCAGTCCCACCGGGGGGTTAACGGGGGTTATTCCCTGGCAAAGCCTGCTTCGGCAATAACAATGCTGGATGTGGTAGAGGCGGTGGAAGGTCCAATTGCCATTAACCGCTGCCTGCATTCCCCCGAAGAGTGCAACAAATTTTTTAGCAAACATTGCCCGGTACACGAAGCACTGTTTGAAATGCAAGAATGCATGAAGGAACATCTCGGCCGCTACAACTTTCAAATGCTCCGGGAGCGGGTGAAATAATTTTCACCCTTTATTTACAAATCATTGTGCACCAATTTGGTATACATTATTTTTTTACCCTAATGTATACCCATTAAGTATACTATTAAAGGAGGAGCTTGATTTGGCAGTATGTATTTCCGCTGACAAGGTACTTAACGATTTTCTGTTATCAAGGAGCAACGTGGAGACTTCATTTAACCGGGTTCCCGACCAGGCGGTGAAATGCGGTTTCGGCATGCAGGGAGTGTGCTGCCGACTTTGTTCCAACGGCCCCTGCCGGATCACCCCAAATTCTCCACGAGGTGTATGCGGGGCAACACCGGACACCATGGTTGCCAGGAATTTTCTGCGGGCGGTGGCGGCCGGAGCAGCCTGTTACCTGCATATTGTGGAAAACGCCGCCGTTAATTTAAGGGAGATTGGCCGGGGCAATTCCGATCTGCCCCTGAAGGGAACCACTCTCTTGCATGAACTGGCAGACCGCCTGGCCATAAGCGGCAAGGACATAAATGAAAAAGCAGCCGGCCTGGCAGACAGGGTGCTGGAGGACCTGTACCGCCCCCGTAGTGAAAAGATGCAACTGGTTGAAAAGCTTGCCTACGGGCCGCGCTTTGATAAGTGGTGTGAACTGGGCATTTTGCCCGGCGGAGCAAAATCCGAGGTTTTTGACGCCCTGGTCAAGACCAGCACCAACCTGTCCAGTGATCCCCTGGATATGCTGCTCCATTCCCTGCGCCTGGGCATTACCACCGGGTTATACGGCCTGGCCATGACCAACCGGATTAACGACGTCATCTGGGGAGAGCCGGAAATCAGGACGGCGAGAGTCGGTTTCGGCGTGCTGGATCCGGATTATATCAACATTATGGTCACCGGGCACCAGCACTCCCTGGTGGGAATCTTACAAGATTCCCTGTTGTCTCCGGAAGCCGCCGCAACAGCCGGGAACGCAGGAGCGAAGGGCTTCAGGATTGCCGGCTCCACCTGTGTGGGCCAGGATATGCAGCTGCGTGGTGCGCACTGCACAGAGATTTTCGCAGGCCAAACCGGAAACAACTTCACCTCCGAGGCCCTGGTGGCCACCGGCGCCATAGACCTGGTGGTGTCAGATTTCAACTGCACCCTGCCGGGCCTGGAAACGGTTTGCGAGCAAATGCGGGTGCCGCAGATCTGCCTGGATGACGTGGCAAAAAAACAAAATGCCGATTACCTGCCCTTTGATATAAGGAATAGCCGGGCTATAGCCGGGAAAATAATGCGGGCCGCAGCGGACAGCTTCGCCGCCAGGCGCCAGGACGTTGTTATTAACGTACCCTCCCACGGCTACGACGATGTACTCACCGGGCTGAGCGAAAAAACACTGAAGAGCTTCCTGGGCGGCAATTATAAACCCCTGATAGACCTCATTGCCGCCGGCGAAATCAAAGGCATAGCCGCGGTGGTAGGCTGCTCAAACCTGACCGCCAGAGGACATGACGTGTTCACCGTCGGGATGACCAGGGAGTTAATCCGCCGCGACATCATAGTGCTGTCGGCAGGCTGCACCAGCGGCGCCCTGGAAAATGTGGGTCTGATGTCCCCGGCGGCAGCGGAACTGGCAGGGACAAAACTGAAAGCAATCTGTCTGAAGCTGGGAATCCCACCGGTGCTGAATTTCGGCCCCTGCCTGGCCATAGGCCGGCTGGAAGAGGTGGCTGCAGATATAGCCGCAGAAATGGGAGTTGACCTGCCGCAGCTGCCCCTGGTAATCTCCGCGCCCCAGTGGCTGGAGGAACAGGCACTGGCGGACGGGGCCTTCGGCCTTGCGCTGGGTCTCACCCTGCACCTGGCCATTCCACCCTTTATCACCGGCAGTGAACTGGTGACAAAGGTGCTGACCGGGGATCTGGAGCAAATCACCGGCGGAAGAGTAATTGTCAACGGCGATATTAATTCGACGGTTGACCAGTTGGAAGCTGTGATCAATACCAAAAGAGCGGGCCTGGGCCTGTAAGGGGTGAATAAACATGAAGAGGATTTTTATTAAGCCGGAGCTGTGTGCCGGGTGCAAAAACTGCCAGGTGGCCTGCCTGGCCGAACACAGTCCCACCAGCTCGGTATGGCTGGTGAATCTGTCCGACCAGAGCAGCCAACCCCGCAACTCTGTCCGGTTGAATGACCAAAACAGGCCCGTACCACTGACCTGCCGGCACTGCAGCGAGCCGGAATGCGTCACGGCCTGCATGACCGGGGCGCTATCAAAGGATCCCGTGACCGGCCTGGTACAGCATGACCCGGAAAGCTGCGCCGGATGCTGGATGTGCGTAATGTCCTGTCCTTTCGGTATGATTGCACCGAAAGCCGGGGAGAGAAAGATCGCCGTAAAATGCGATTTCTGCGCTGGCCGGGAAATGCCCCGCTGCGTTGAGGCCTGCCCCACCGGGGCGATTACACTGGTTGAAATTTCTCCGACCCATGCGGTTGCAGCAGTACCCGAACGGTCACCAGAGGGGGGAATACAGTGAATTACTTGATTTTAGGCGCCAGCGCCGCTGGATTGAGCGCTGTAAAGGCAATTCGCCAGTCTGACGGCAGGGGAAACATCACCGTGCTTTCCCCTGACCGTTTTATATACTCGCGCTGCCTGCTGCCGGATATCATATCCGGCAGCAGGGACGCCACAGCAGCCCGCTTTGTACCTGTGGACTTTATGGAGAAATTCAATGTCCGCTGGTTTGGCGGGGTCAAGGCCACAGGGCTTCTTGCGGAGGAAAAGACAGTAATGGCGGACACCGGAGACAGCTTTTACTTCGATAAACTGCTCATTGCCACCGGGGCATCGGCTTTCCTGCCGCCGGTGGAAAACATCCGCCGGGCTCATCAAGTATACAGCCTACGCAATTTGGAGGACGCCGGGGCCATTATCAAGGCTGCCGAAAGATGCCGGCAGGTGGTGGTCATGGGTGGCGGCCTAATCGGAGTAGACATTGCCATAGCATTAAATGAAAAAGGACTCTCCGTGACCATCGTGGAGGCAGCCGCCCATATCCTGCCCTTGCAGCTTGATCAAAAAGCTGCGGTACGTTACGAAGATATCATTCTAGAGCGGGGCATTGATATTATCACCGGGGAAATGGCAACAAAGATAATGCTTGACGGTAAGGAAAATGTAACAGGTGTGCAACTTAAAAGTTCACGGGTGGTTCCCTGCGGCATGGTGGCTTCCGCCGCCGGAGTCAGGCCCAATGTGTCCTTTTTAGAAGGCACGACCGTTGATGTGGGCCGGGGGGTAAGGGTGAACGAATATCAGGATACATCCCTTCAGAATATCTACGCCGCCGGAGATGTTTGTGAATCCTTTGAAGCCTTTTCCGGACAGATTACCACAACCCCCATCTGGCCGCTGGCAGTGCTCCAGGGCCGGGTTGCCGGCTACAACATGGCAGGGACGCGCCGAAGACTGGCAAACAATTTCGCCTACAGGAACTCCATGCACTTTTACGGGCTGCCCACTGTTTCCTTCGGCCTGACCTCAGCGCCTGGCCCCGGTTACGACACGTACACCGAAGAGCAAGGAGGCTGCTATAAAAAGTTTATATTAAAGGACGGCTGCCTGCGCGGCGCCATTATACAGGGTGATATCGCGGGGGCCGGTGTTTTCGGGGCGCTGATCCGGGAGAGTATCCCTGTCAGCGGGCTGAACGGGCAGTTATCTGATATTAGTTACGCCGACTTCTTCAACCAGCAGGAAGACGGGGGATTTGTATACAGCAGCAACCTTTCCGGCTAAAACCCACCGGATAATTAACTTCCCTTTCAAATAGAGTAGGGGAATCATTTTTATGGCTCCCCCTCATTTAACCAAACCTATTAAGGCATTCGTCTTACCAATGTGATCTGATATGTCAGGTAGTAGTATATGGCTAGCCTTTGAGCATATTTCATTTCCCGAACGCGGTCAGGACTCAAATAATCCTGGCCACGTTTTTTTTACTTAATTACTTAATCGGTAGTACTTTCACAGCAGAAATAATTTCACTGTCACCCGACTGCTCCATCTGCAGGGAAATTACATTATCACCGTCACAGTCCCATATAATATCTTCGTTGTATTTATATTCTGAAGTTAAGGATCGCGCACTGGTACCGTCCAGTGCTATTAATTTAACCAGGTTGCCCTTCATTTTGCTGTTCCCCATACGTCCGAGTTCACCCTGGACATACGACAGGCTATCCCCCCGGGGTGACACGGTGAAATTGAAACTGCCGATTTCCTTTTCCGGCAGGTCAAACTGATTCAAAATTTTGCCGCTCACGTCAATAATCTCCACCCGGCCGCTGTCTGTTTTGATTAAATGGCCGTTTTTAGCATCCACCGCCACAGATTTAAACGCCCCCGGCCAGACGTCACCTTCGCCCAGGAAAACATACCTATCATTTTCCAGATTAAGTATACTGTTGGCTTCACCGTCGTCCCAGCCCTCATGTATGTAAAGGGCTTTTCCGGGCACGATCCATGCGGCGCTTCTGAATTTGCCGCTTTTTTGGGGGAAAACCTCAGGCTTGCCACCGTCTACAGATATGCTGGCCATGCCCTGCAAGTGCCCGGCACCGTCCCCCAGTTCTTGCCCCAGGTCACAGAAATAAAATATTTTATTACCATCAGGGTACCACACCGGATACCATTCGTCCAAGTTTTTGGTCAACTGTTTTTTATTCCCGCTGGCTATATCGTACAGCCATAAACCCGCCTCTCCCTTCGGACGGGTGTTGTTATCCCAGGGATACATTTTCCCCCTTACCGTATAGGCAATTGTTTTGCCATCCGGACTAATTGCGCCATGAGTCAATACCTTTTCTATCTCCCTTTCTTCTCCACTTTCCGTGAGCAGTATATTAATAGTTTCATTGCCGGTAAACAAAAGGCTTTTTCCGTCGTTAAGCCATGCTGAAACCCAGTTAACCCCACCTTTTGTTTTTATCTCCCTGGCTTCTCCGGTAGTAAGATCCGCCAGTACAATCATGCTATCCGGATCCTGCTTAGACTTGTCATAATTATAACCGCTAAAGGCCACTTTTTTCCCGTCAGGCGAGAGCACAATGTCGTGATTGTAGCCGCTGAGACTAATATTGTTCTCTACCAAACTGACATCACGCAATGCTGTTTTTTCTTCCCCGGGCGGCGTGGGCTGTGTTTTTTTGTCCCCATCAACCCTGCCGGAAGAGCCACACCCGGCCAGTACCAGCAGCAGTGCTCCCAGCAAAATGCAATAAAACTTCCTTTTCACAACTTTACCCCCCTGTATTTTTTTCGGACATATATACAGACGCAAGAAAATCTTTTATGTTTCCGTTTTCTTCTTTTTTGTTAAAACCATACGGAAATCTTCATGAAATATTAATCCCCCTGGTTACTGTGGTTGCCGTCATCCTGATAGGATTAAGAATTAACAGCAAATCCGCGCAAAAGGCAGAATTATAAATAACAAAGAGGCAGCGCCGGCCGGCATAACGGCCTGGAAGCTGCCCCTCTTTTATATGTCTACAAAGCAAGACTAATAATTACTGCACAGCAGTTCAAAGTACGCTCTGGGGTGGGCACAAACCGGACATTCTCCGGGAGCTTCGGCCCCGCTATGAATATGTCCGCAGTTCCTGCACTTCCACTGTGTAGAAGAATCCTTTTTAAATACTGCTTCCTTTTCAATGTTTGCCAGCAGGGTCTTGAAGCGGAGTTCATGTTCCTTTTCGATAGCGGCAAGGCCCTTAAAAAGTTCCGCTATGGCATTAAACCCCTCCTGCCTGGCCACCTCTTCAAACTCACTGTACATGGAGGTCCACTCGTAATTCTCCCCTTCGGCGGCTACCCTTAGATTGGCCGTCGTGCCGCCGATGCCACTCAACAGTTTAAATAACAGCTTGGCATGTTCCTTTTCATTGAGTGCTGTTTCTTCAAAAATTTCCGCTATTTGCTCGTACCCCTCTTTACGGGCAACGGAGGCAAAATAGGTATATTTGTTGCGGGCCTGAGACTCCCCGGCAAAAGCGGCCTTAATATTGGCCTCGGTCCTGCTACCGGCCAGATTCATGGAACCACTCCTTTATAATTCCCGGCGGGATTATTCCTGCAAAGCGTCCAGTATGGCGCGCCAGTTGCAATAGTGTTCAATATTCTCCAGGGTCAGCCTCTTTCCTTCCTGATCCTCAGGCTTTAATTTATGGGTTACCATATGGAGCTTCTCCACCACGGTATAGGTGTCGTAATGAACCAGTATAACCGGAACATTTTTCTCTTCCGCCCGGGCCAGCACCCTGACATCAGGGTATAGCCCACCGGTGAGTATCAGCACGGAGGTGCTGGTTTCCAGGGCTGCCAGGGCCAGATCCCCCCGGTCACCGCCCAGTATTACCGCCTTGTCCGTGGCCCGGCGCAGGAATTTCAAGGCGCTTTCCATGGTCATGGCGCCGATAACGATATCCTGTACCTGCAAATTCATTCTGTTGTGCCCGGCCAATACCTCACCGCCCAACTCCTGGTAAAACTCTTCCACGGTGGGCGCTGCAATAGCCTCCAGGCGGGGTATTACCCCCAGCGAGCGGTACCCCTTTTCCTCCAGCAGCGGGACATAAACCCCTTCGACTTTGGCCAGCACAGGCCTGGGCACGTTATTAAACACGTTTCCTGCCAGGGACAATCCTTTAAGCGAAAGAAATTCATTATAAAAAATGGCCCGGTCCAGGCTAAAATCGTCTTCTATCTTTACCGTTATCAGCGCGGCGGCGTTCATCTGCAGAGCCAGGGTAACGTCGTCCAGGCCCCAGGAAGTCATAACATACGGGAAAACAGCGCCATCTATAATCATCAGATCAGCGCCCCCGGACACCTTCCGGTAAGCGGACATTATATCCCCCAGCCTTTCCTGCTTGCGGTCGGCCGAAAGATAGGACATACCGGCCCGGATAGGCACTATTTCCTCCACCGAGGCGCTCATGGCCAGGACCTCTTTCATCAGCACGGCGTCGGTGTCAACCTGATTGTTTGCCCGGACCGGCGTACCCACCGGCTTAAAATAAGCAACCCTGTACCCCTCCTGCTTGAATTTGAGGGCCAGACCCAGTGCCATCAGAGTTTTACCGCTCCCGGGAGCTCCCATAATATAGAGATTTTTCATTTCATTCACCTCACGACATTGAAATTGTAATTTTTACGTCCAGGGCGCTTAAACCATTGGGATATACAAACACCGGATTGACATCCAGTTCCGTAATTTCCTGAAAATCCAGCGCCAGCCTGGCGACACGACCCACAGCATCAACTACGGCATTAACATCCTGCGGCTCGGAACCCCTGTACCCTCTCAACAGGCTGTAGGACTTGGTTTCTGTAATCATTTTTACTATTTCATCGCGGGTCAGGCCCCTGGCCAGCCGGAAAGACACATCTTTGAAAAGGTTCACATAGATACCTCCCAGGCCGCAGGCAATCATGGGGCCGAATTGGATATCCCGGGACATACCAATAATCAATTCCGTACCCCGGGGCATCATTTTGTTGACCTCCACCCCGTAAACCACAGCCTGGGGCATCAGCCTTCTTACACTCTCCATTATTTCCAAAAATCCGTTCTTCACCGCCGCGGGTGAATCAAGGGACACCTTAACCCCGCCCACATCAGTTTTATGCAGTATTTTCGGCGATGCCACCTTAAGCACCACGGGGTAGCCTATTTTTTCGGCCTCTTCCACCGCCTCGTCCGTAGTGGTGGCCAGCGCCACCGGCGCTGCAGGTATACCGTACGCCCTGGCCACTTCCGCCGCCTCGCTGCCCAGCAAAACCAGCCGGTTGTCTTTTAATACATCATAAAATATGGCTTTCACGGCCTTTTTATCCACATCAGGAAATTCCAGCCCGTCTTCCTGCAAAGGCGAATTAATAAATTGCCGGTACTTCACCATCTGGCTGATGGCCGATATGGCCGGTTCAGGAAAAGTATAACAGGGAATACCGCTCTCTGCCAGCAGGTTGACCCCCTCCTTAAGCGCATCCCCGCCCATAAAGGAGGCAAAAAAAGTTTTATCGGGATAAGTTTCCTTCATCTCTATCAAAGCCCTGCCCGTTTCCATGGCCTGTGTAGTAGCAGTCTGGCTGAGTAAAAGCATCAAAACATCGGTATTGGAATCAGCGCAGACCTTCTCCAGAGCGAAACGATAGCGATCCGCCCTGGCGTCCCCCAGTACATCCACGGGGTTATAAATGCCGGATTCCGGCGGCAGGCCGCCCCGGAGAACCTCCAGGGTGTCCTTATTGAAACGGGCCATCCTCAGCCTGTGTGTTTCCACATTATCGGTGGCTATGATTCCCGGCCCCCCCGAATTGCTAACGATGGCCACCTTATCTCCGGCGGGCAGGGCGCATTTGGAAAAGGCAGTGGCCAGATCAAACAATTCGGTCATTGTTTTAACTCTGATCACACCACACTGTTTAAAGGCTGTTTCGTAAGCAATATCGCTCCCTGCCAGCGCCCCGGTATGGGATGACGCGGCCTGGGCGCCCGCCTGGCTGGTGCCCGATTTAAGTATGACGACAGGCTTTTTTCGGGTGGCGCGGCTGACCGCCTGCAAAAATCTCTCACCGTTGGCCACATCTTCAATGTAGCAGAGAATCACTCTGGTATAGGGATCTTCGGCGGCCTCCTCTATAAAATCAATTTCCGACAAATCGGCTTTGTTGCCCAGGCTTACCACCTTGCTAAAACCTATACCCGCCGTGAGGCTCCAGTCCAGAAGGGCCACCTGCATGGCACCGCTCTGGGAGAAAAAAGCTATATTCCCCTTAAGGGGATATACCTTGGCAAAGGAAGTGTTTATACGCATATGGGTGTCTATCATACCCAGGCAGTTAGGGCCCAGCATGTGCATGCCATACTCCCGGCAGGTGGCTAGCAACTCTTTTTCCATGTCCAGCCCTTCCTTGCCCACTTCCTTAAAGCCTGCCGTGATGACCACCAGGTTTTTTACCCCGGCCCGGCCGCATTCTCCGGCCACCTTTAGCACACCTGCCGCCGGAACGGATATGACCGCCATTTCAACCCTCCCGGGAACGGCTTTTATATCTGGATAAGCCTTAAGGCCTAATATTTCATCCTCTCTAGGGTTAACGGGCAATATTTTTCCGGCATAACCCGATTCAATAACATTTTTCAAGATGGCGTGACCTATTTTGCCCGGGGAACTGGAGGCGCCTATTACAGCCACCGACTGAGGATTAAAAAAGTTTGTCAATACACCCATAAGTTTCACCCCACTTTAGATCGCTAGACAGTTTTTATAGATAAATATTTCACATAACTTAAGCTGATTATATATGCATATTTACGGGGAGTAAATACTAAAAAACAGCCTAAAACAAAATAATAATATTGCAAATATGCAGACTATTTTAGATATTTTACATCTAAAAAAAGGTTGCACTTATTATACCATTACAATAATATCGACAACTAAATCCAAATTTAATGGCACACGCTACAGATAATTAGTGAATATTGACACAATCATAACCATAAATTCGTTTCCGTTAATCCGGGCTGTTCACAAACACTCGCCGGTATGCCAGCAGTACAAACAAGGTAAAATAACAATACAAATTTTAATTACAAATTTTTATTTTTCGTTGAACTGATCATTCCCTGGGGGCGGCCAGAGGTTTCTTAAATCAGCGGTCTGGAGCGCAGTCAGCATTCTTTTTCTGAGGTCGGGATATTTATTCATCAGTTCCCGGACCAGCATTTTAATTTCTTCCCTCTTGGTCAGCCCGCTTGCAGGGCACGGATTCGGCACCACCGGTATTTTCTCCAGCAGGGCAAGCTCCTGTACAGTTTCCTGTTCCAGATAAATCAGGGGGCGAATCATATGAATATCCCTACGGTCCAGGTAAGTATTGGGTTCAAATGTCCTGAACTGACCGTTGTAAAAAAGGCTCATAAAAAAAGTTTCCACCACGTCGTCCAGGTGATGACCCAGAGCAACCTTGCGGCAGCCCAATTCCAGAGCCAGTCCGTTGAGAGCCCCCCGGCGCAGGTTGGCACAAAGGGCACAGGGGTTTTTTTCATTTCTAATGTCAAATATTATCTCACCTATATCCGTGGGCAACAAGTGAAAAGGTATTTCCAGGCGTTCACAGTATTCCTTTAGCGGACCGGTGTCCATCCCGAAGCCGAGGTCAAGTGATATGGCATGGATATCAAATTTTACCGGGGAAATGCGCCGCACAGCCCACAGCGCATAAAGCAGCACGCCGCTGTCCTTCCCCCCGGAAAGCCCCACCGCCACGGAATCCCCATGGGATATCATCCTATAATCAACAATAGCCTTTTTCACATCCGCCATGGCCCATTTTCTGAAATCTTTTTTCTTATTGGACAAGAAACACACCCCGTATTGCTTCTGCCTGTATTCCGGTAATCTCCCGGGACCGGCCCTTTTTGGTCCGGCAACTACACATTAATGCAAATCCTCAGCCTTCGTCAAGCCATTGCCAATACCGCAGCAGGATTATTCTATCGTCCTTCGCACGGCTTAATTGGCAGGAGTATTATTATCTTTGTCGAAATATTTACGTATCAAGGCCGGACAGGCCAATATCAACCGGAGCGCCGGGAGGACAAACATGAAGTGGTTAATACCCTTTGTAATTAATGCCGTCGCCCTTCTTGCTGCCGACTATCTAATCAAGGGCATATATCTATCTGGAATAGGGCCGGCCATACTGGCCGCTGTGGCCCTGGGTCTGGTAAACACACTAATCAGGCCGGTGCTAATCGTACTGACCCTGCCCCTATCCCTGCTGACCCTGGGACTGTTCATACTGGTAATCAACGCCATAACCTTCAGTCTGGCGTCCCTGCTGGTGCCCGGCTTTCACGTGGACAGCTTCGGGGCGGCCTTTTTGGGGGCCATCCTCACCAGTATTGTCAGCTGGTTTTTAAACATGCTGCTCAGGGACCGTTAAGTGCAACTTTTACCACATTTTATTAATTGTTAACGCGGAATGCGTATGATACTATTTAATTGTGATGTTGCCATAGTTGTATGCCTCCTCATACACAAAAAGCCTGAAGGTTTTTACTTTCAGGCCTTTTTTCATTACGATTTCGCGAAGGAATGTCCCCAATATACAAAGGTCAGGGGACACACCTTCCTGGGTTATATAAAATTCTAACGTCTTAACAGTTACAAGAAGGAATGTCCCCAATTAATATTTATGAAAAGCTTTAGCAAGGGCGTTACAGATAGGGCAGCGATCCGGAACCGTTTCCCCGCCAACCCAGCCACACACCGGACACAGGTATAAATCTCCGGCGGTAAAGTCCTTGCCGCCCTCCAGCAGGGCTTTGGCCGTTTCATAAAGCTTACCGTGCACCTTCTCGGCCTCAAGGGCGAACTTAATCGATTTGACAGCATTGTTGTTTCCCTCTTCTTCGGCTACCTTTAAAAATTCGGGGTACATTTTTTCAAATTCATAATGCTCCCCTTCTGCAGCAGAGGTAAGATTCTCCAGGGTGCTGTCCACTTTGCCGGCGACTTCCAGGTGTTTCAGGGCATGGATGGTTTCAGCCTCGGCAATGGCACGAAAAAGCTTGGCCACATTGGCATAGCCCTCTTTTTCGGCTTTGTTGGCAAAAGCCAGATACTTGCGGTTGGCCTGGGACTCCCCGGCAAATGCGGCCATCAGATTATCATTTGTTTTCATTATATACACTTCCTTCCGTATTTTTTATTGATCTAATCCTCCACCAGTTCAAATTCCTCTTTGGGAGCGCCGTAGACAGGATATACATCCGGAGGTTCATCTCCCTCATAGAGCCCGTATGGGCATGGGAGTTTTGAACAATTATTTTGCCAATATTGACAATATTCGTAATCTTCTTAGCAGGATTTCAGAACAATTAACGGATTGTTAATCAACTGTTTTCACCTTTGATGACTCCCGCAAAGGATTTGCCGAACTCCCTGGCTTCATCCAGTGATTTTTCAGTGGGCACGAAATTTACCCGCAGTCCGGGAAGACCTACCTTTAACTGCAGACCGGACAAACGCTGTTCGATAAGTTTGACCGCTTCGCCGCTCCAGCCGTAAGAGCCGAACGCAGCAGCCGGCTTGCCCTTGTTAGTAATGGCCGAAACCAGGGCCAACAGATACCAAACCGGAGGTACGGCATCCCTGTTGATGGTGGGCGAACCAATCAGAAAGCCGGGGGCTGCCTCAATCCTGGCTATAATTTCAGCATCCGTCACCTTACCAAGTTCCAGCAATTCTGTCTTAACACCAGACTCCTCCAGGCCCTGGGCGATTTTTCCAGCCAATCTGGCAGTATTTCCATAGGCCGAGGTATAAATCACCGGGACACTTTTCTGCCTGGTCAAATCCTCCTCCCTGCGGGACCACCCTGCGTATTTTTCCACGTAGCTCCAGGGATCCTGGCGTAGAATCGGGCCGTGGGACGGAGCAATAATATCTATTTCCAGATCCTTTATTTTTTCAGCCGCCTCCAGCACGTAATTCCTGAATGGCGATACAATAACATCGAAATAGTATTTAAAAGCATCGCTCATGTCATCCGCCACGAGATCATTGAACATCTCCTCGCTGCAATAGTGGCAGCCGAATGCATCACAGGGGCAAAGCAATTTGTCTTCCTTGAGATAAGTAAACATGGAATCCGGCCAGTGCAGGAAAGGAGCTGAAATGAACTTTAACGTCTTGCCGCCCAGATCCAGTTCCTCTCCGTGGGCAACCACTCTCTGGTTAAAATCAAAATTCACTATTTCCTTTAAAAACATGAGTGCGGGTTTGGAGCCCAACACCTGGGCTTTGGGAGTTTCTTTCAATAACCTGGCCAGCGACCCGGAATGATCGGGCTCGGTGTGATTGGCGATTATATAGTCTATCTCAGCCACTGGCACTATTTCTGATATTTTTTCGACCAGTTGCTCGTAGCAGCGTTCTTTCACCGTATCTATCAGGGCAACCTTCTCGCCCACCACCAGGTAAGCGTTATAAGTGGTACCGTATACGGTCTCCATTACGATATCAAATACTCTGAGCTCCGGATCCCGGGCCCCAACCCAGTAAACCCCTTCTTTAATATTGATTGCTTTCATTTCTCCACCAGCACCCCTAATTTTTTTATGAGTCTTGACTATTGTTTTTCAAACTCGTCTTTACCGGCTCCACAAACCGGGCACACCCAGTCATCCGGAAGATCTTCAAAAGGCGTTCCGGGTGCAACCCCGTCGGCGCCTTCAGCCGGATCGTAAACATAACCGCAGAGAGTGCATACCCATTTGTCCATATTATAACTTCCTCCTTTATTGTTTTGATTTATTATGCGGGATAAATATTAACATACCATTACAGACAGTTTAAATTTTTACCCCGGCTCGTTTTCCTTGTCATTATCCCCGCCGCCGTTACCCTGGTTTGCCCTGCACCTGGAACAAGTGCCGTACAGGTAAAGGGTGGAGTTCAGGATCAGATTGCCGTCTATTTCACACGGCACCCTGAGTTCCTCCGGCCACATCTCCAGGTCATAAATAGCATCGCAATTTTGGCAAAGGAAATGGCAGTGAGGGACGGGATTGGGATCAAAATGCCTCCTGTTACTGGTAATCCGCACCTCCTGCAGTTCACCGCCTCCGGCCAGTGCCTCCAGGGTATTGTAGACCGTGGCCAGGGAAAGAGAGGGAAATTGCGGCTTTAACTCTCTGTAAATATCCTCCGCTGTGGGATGGGAGGTATTTCCTTCTAGAAATTGTAATATTGCGAGCCTCTGCGGGGTTACTTTCAACCCCATTTTCCTTAATTTATTAATCATCGCTACAATTTTATAACCTCTCTTTGTTTATAACCATTATAATTAACCTCAATTTGACTGTCAACCTCTTTTAATAAATATAATTTCCAGCCAGCCAAAAAATGTAAATAAAATCAAATTTAAATAACAGCGGGCAAATATACCGTAAAATGGCTTCCTTCACCCACTGTGCTGCGAATCCCAATGGTTCCTCCGTGCTGCTCCACAATCCACCGGGCAATAGCCAGTCCGAGACCGGAGCCGCTTGTTCCCCTGGCGAAATCCCCGCGGTAAAAACGACCGAATACTCTCTCCCTGTCTTCCTCTGGAATACCCGGCCCGGTATCACTAACGGTAACCCCCACCATACAGATACCGCCCTCCCCTCCTGGCACCCCGGATTTGCCCTCCAGGGTCAAGATCACCTTCCCACCGGGGGGTGTATATTTAAAAGCGTTGTCCAGAAGGATGAAAAAAACCTGTTTTATGAGATCGGCATTAACATTGACCCTCAAATCCTTTATTGCCGGTGTGCTGTTATACTCGAACTGTACGTCCTCACTTAAGAGTCTGGCACCCTGGGCGATATCGTCCATGACTGCGGCCAGTTCTACAGAGCTTGTATCAAAACACTGACCGGCATCCGCCCTGGCCAGGGCCAGCAGGCCCGACACCAGCCTGGTGAGCCTTTCCGCCTCGGAAACTATATCCTGAAGGGCATCAATTTCCCCGGCAGGCCTGTCCTGCTGCATTTTTATAAGCAACTCAGCATTCCCACGGATGGTAGTAAGGGGGGTCCGCAGCTCATGGGACGCGTCAGCCACAAACCGCCGCTGGACCTCGTTGGCGCTTTCCAGCTTGCGGTAGGCGGTATCCAGCCGCTCCAGCATGCTGTTGATGGTAACCACCAGCATACCCAGTTCATCCTGCGGCCCGGTATATTCAATGCGGCGTCCCAGATCACTGCCCTTTTGAATGGTTGAGGCGGTGGCATTTATTTTCTCCAGTGGGCGGAAGGCCATTTTAGCCATACTTAAGCCCAGCAGGCCGGCAATCAGCACTGTGGCCAGTCCGCCGGAAAGAACTAATATTTTGAGCCTATTTAAAACCTCATCCACCTGGTGCAGCGTCCTGCCTACCTGCAGTATGCCCACCAGATTTCCATCCAGAATCAGGGGAACGTTAAAAATACGCAGTTTCCTGCTGGCGGACCTGACGGTTTCGTAAAAACCCTTTCTCTGCATGGCATTGGTCAGGGTGCTTTCGCTTAAAGGCAGTAATTGAACACCCAGGTTTCGGGAGTGAGTATACAGCCTTCCCTCCGCATCAACCACCTGGATATAGGTGTCCGGAGAGGAAAAAACATCCACATCGGGCAGTATAATCTCCCGCAGGGTATAAGGCGCCCTGGTTATTTTCACCGATTTCAGCACCGAATGCGCCATTGAATACACGCTCTGGTCGATTTCGCCATAAAGAGTCCTGTACATATTTACGTACACTATGGACGCAAAAATGGAAAGGGTAAGGGCCAGCAGGCCGGTGTATAGAAGTGTCAGTCTCAAGCGAACAGACATAAAATCCCCCATCATGATACAGTTTATGCCTCTTTCAATACATATCCTACTCCCCGTACTGTTTGGATTAGCCTTTTCTCACCATTTTCTTCCAGCTTCTGGCGCAACATGCCTATATATACTTCCAGAACGTTGGACTCCCCGCTGAAATCATAGCCCCAAACCCTTTCCATGAGCAAATCCCTGGTCAGCACCCTTCTGGGGTTTTCCAAAAACAATTTCAGCAAATCATATTCCTTGGCAGTCAATATAAAGATACGGCCACCCCGCCTGGCTTCCCTGGTTCCGCTATCCAGAACCAGATCAGCATAGGCCAGAACACCGGTCTGGTCTTCCGGAGACCTGCTGCGCCTTAACAAGGCCCTGACTCTGGCCAGCAATTCCTCCAGGGCAAAGGGCTTCACCAGGTAATCATCCGCCCCCAGGTCCAGGCCTTTCACGCGATCGGCTACCTCATCCCTGGCGGTAAGCAGCAGTACCGGAATGTCATCCGTCTCCCTGATCCTGCGGCAGACCTCCCAGCCGTCGATGCCAGGCATCATTATATCCAGCACCACCAGGTCCGGCTTGCTGTTATGGACAATGTCAAGGCCTGCAGCCCCGCTGGCGGCAGTTTCCACAGCGTATCCCTCAAAGGAAAGCGCCCTCTTTAAAAGAGCAGTTATTTTAGGATCATCATCAATAACCAATATCAGCATTACAGTTTTTTCTCCTTATTAAAAAAAGGGGCTGCCGCCCCCCAGGACTATCGGTCCTTCACCCCGGATCTAAGGAAAGGGGACACACCTCTACGAAGAATGTCCCCGATGGAATGTCCCCCAATATTATTGCGCATTTCCCTTATCGCCAATAACCACCGGAACATTGACAATCTGTTTGTTCCTGAACACCAGCAATGTTATTTTCTGCCCAACCTTGCTGTTCTCAATTTTGGTGGTAAGATCCCGGGTGGTGTTAATCTTTTGCCTATCGGCCTCCAGGAGCACATCGCCCTGGGCCAACCCGGCAGAACCAGCCGGCCCACCGTCAACCACGTCGCTGATCAGTATCCCCTCAGGTTTGTCCATACCGAGGTATTTGGCAATATCATCGGTAACAGGCTGGATGTAGACCCCAATCCAGGGATGCGATATACTCCCCTTGTTCTTTAGTGTGTTCAGAACCGGGCTTACCGTACTGGTGGGAATCGCAAAGCCGATACCCTGAGCGGAGGCGTTTACCGCCGTATTGATACCTATCACCTGGCCCTTCATGTTAAGAAGGGGGCCACCGCTGTTGCCAGGGTTAATGGAAGCATCCGTCTGCAACAGATTTTTATAATCCCTGTTTTGTATGGTTATAGGGCGGCCCTTGGCGCTGATTACCCCCACGGTTACGGTATGATCCAGACCGTGCGGGTTACCGATGGCGATGGACCAGTCACCCACCCTTACCTGGTTAGAATCCCCAATCTCCAGATAAGGCAGATTGTTTCCGGCATCTATTTTCAGCACCGCCAGGTCCAGTTCAGCATCCGACCCCATCACTTTTGCCATTACCCGCTTGTTGCCCTTTTCCAGAACAACTTCTATTTTGTTCGCCCCGGCTACCACATGCTGGTTGGTAAGTATATACCCGTCCTTGCTGATTAAAAACCCGGAACCCATACCCTGGGTAATTTCGGTTCCACCTTCATAAGGAGCCCGGTTGCCGAAGAAATCCCTGAAGAAAGGGTCGTTGAAGAAAGGATCGTAATTTCTTTTTGTCTGGGCCGTGGTCTCTATCAAAACCACCGCCGGGCTTGTCTTTTCTACAATATCTGCTATAAGATTTGTCCCCACTGGATTCTGTCCAACGCTTACCGTTTCCCCATCCACCGCCTGGGATGGCTGGATGGGAGCCAGGTAACAAGCTGTGCCGGCGAGCAGCACTCCCAGTACGAATGCTCCCAGTACAATTAATGTTATTGTTTTGTTTTTTCTAAGATCGGTCATGAACCTTCAAACCTCCTTTGTCTATATAGGACATTTTTACAGCCTTACCTTAAAAGAATATGAAAAAAGAATAAATACAAATAATATATTACTTCTTGAAAGCTGCACAAAGGAGATATGCTTAGGAAAAATTATTTAGCCTTGTCCCTGACCAGATCGTCAATATCCCTGTCAATACCGTGCCTGGGATTTTTGATGATAATTAGGGCGGCGTTCATGATGATGGCCATAATTTTCTGCTCCCCCCCCAATTCATTGAGCTGTGACTCAGTGACATGGTCCCCGGGCTCAGAGGAAGCATAAAGGGGCGGTAATTTGTTCAGCGCGCTGGCCGCTACATCCTCCAGGCATATTTCACACAGACAGGCCCCGGCATCTTGTTCCCTGATTTTTTCCACTACATTCGCCATTAATTGAATAACCGCTTTCTCAGCATAATTAACAAGCATGTTTTTCACCGCCAATTCGACGTTTTCTCTAATTTTATCATAATATTTCCAATGGATAGTAGTAAACGGCACATTTTTTATCGTATAATATTTTTATATCGTAGAAAGCGGACTCTCAATACACGAGTTCGTCTACTGGCAGAAATATTAGATATAGTATGACCATAATGTAACGGAGGAGAAAACCTTGGACGCAACTTTATTATCACAATATCAAAAACTTGGTGATCTGGATGCCCTCTGTATAGCCTTTTTCGACTTGGTGGATTCCACTGCCTTAAAGAATCAGCTGGGACAATCCGAGGGGGTTAACCTGGCCGTGAGCCACAACAAACTGGCCGATGACATATGCCAGCGGTATAATGGCCGAATAGTGAAGCATATAGGAGATGCCGTCATGGTTGTATTCAACAACCCCCTGGAGGCCATGCTGGCATCACTGGAGTTTATTAAAACAATCCATGACGATGGGCTTTCCTTCCGTACCAAGATAAGCTTTAACCATGGCATAGCCACACGGTTGCAGAATAACGGTATCGATTACTACGGACAGTCCGTGGATAAGACCGCCAGGCTCAACAGTCAGGCCCTGCCCAATCAGATACTCACCGATGAAACCACCATCGAGATGATTAAACCATTCCTGGGTGATTTTAAGCAGCTTATTTACCGCTTTCTGGGGGTCCGCGGCCTTAAGGGCATCGGAAATGTCCCTCTTTATGAACTCGCCCTGCAAAAGACAGGATTTGTTGAGCATAACGAAATAATAGCGGAAATAAAACTGGACTCGCTAAACCCTGTGCAGGGTAAACCAAAAACCGATACCAGTTCTGCAACAAAAATTAAAATGCCTCCCCTGACCATACCCCAACCCTTTACCCATTTGGTCAAGGATCAACCACTGGGCAAAATGCTGCAGCACTGCACTCCGACGGAGGCAGAATTGGACGCCGTTGCTATAGGTTTTCAAAACCTCAGCCATATATTTGAAAAGGCCCACGATTTAAATATCCGCCAGGTCTCTCTAAGCGGCTCCCTGTCCCGGGGAACCATGATCAGCCCGCTGAAGGAAATCGACGTTATTGTTGTAATGCCCGCACCTCAGAAAACCACACCCCTAGTAAATGAAATACTGCTGCCGATGCAGAAATTCCTTTCCCAGTGGAACCCGGGCGTAGACATAACCAATGCACGAAACCGCATATTCATCACGTTACAAGGTATCAGATTCTCCATCACCCCTATTTTTGCCGTACTTGAAGGAGACAAGGGCCACCTGCTGATGCCCATGGGCACCCTGTGGATTAACCGCAACCCAGCTGTGCCGGAAAAGTGGATGGAGGAGGCGGTTAAGCGCAATGGGCCGGAATTTTTGCCCTTCTTACGAATACTCAAGGCCTGGCATAGAACTCATGCCAGTATAGTCAGCTCTTACCACCTGGAAATGTTCACAGACCTTATAGCCAGTAAGACAAGCCTGGATATATCCTTTGAATCGGTACACAGGTGGTTCCGGTATGCCTACACTTATTTCAGTCAGAACAAAAAACCATTTATTAAGGATCCTGTACAACCCAAAACCCATATAGATGAATACCTGTATGCGAATTCATCACTTTTCAACGTTTTTGGACGCGCCCTGACCAATTCCTATGATCTGGCCAGACAGGGTATTGCCCATCACCGGGCCGGTCAGCAGAACATCGCCATAACCAAATGGAAGGCACTTTTCGGCAGTTATATGGACGGCATATAACCCCTATCAAAGAAAAGAAGGAGCGCCTGTGCCTGTGCGCTCCTTTTTTATTGCTTGTATTAAGCCTGGCCGGGGGTGGTAATCCCGGTAGCATCCAGTCTCTCGCCGCTGGCTGTCATTTCCAGTTGCTCGTTGGCTACCTCCATAGCTATGTTCCTTGTATGAACACTTATATGCAGCAGCGCATTGATTAAATCCAGGTGGGTGGAACTAGTCGCTTCCGACTCCTGTGTCCCTATGCGCAGGCGGTGAATATGCAACACCCTCAGGTGGCGCTCCATTTTATCTATCTCCAACTGAAGCTTCATCACCTTTGCAGCCATCTCCCTGTTACTGGTCACCATGGCCATATTGGCCATCTGCATAAGATCACATACCCTTTTATGCATGATGGATATCTCGTCCCAGCCCTCTTCCGAAAAATTGCACTGCCCGTCTATTTTACACTGGGCCAGGTAGGTAACATTCTTTTCTATAATATCTCCTACGTGCTCTAGATCGTTGACTATATTAATCAAACTCATACATTTTAGAAATTCCTGCCTGGATAGCGGCTGCCTGAGCAGGCTGGTCAAATATTCGCTGGATTCTTTGTATAGAATATCAACCTTTTCCTCCGTCTTGTTTACCTGCTGAAGCAGCGACAGATCATTCTTTTCAAAAATTGCAGCAATACTCTTGGTCATATCTAGAACATAATCCCAGATGCGCATGATCTCCTTGGTAGCCAGGCCCAGAGCAATGGACGGCGTTTTGATCAGCGTCTGGTCAAGATATCTGGGCTTAAATTTCTTATCTTCCTTTTTATTCGGTAGGATTTTTTCAAGTAATTTTGCAAATTGAGGAATAAAAGGCAAGAATACCATGGCTATGGCGATGTTGAATATTGTGTGCACGTTGGCCACCTGGTAGGCGGGGGACGAAGACAGCCTAACCAGTAAAGCCTCAAAGGGCTGCACCAGGGGAATCATCATAAGAACTCCGGCTAATTTAAACAACAGGTGTGCCGTGGCCACTCTCTGGGACTCCCGGGTTGAACCAAGGCCTGACAGTATAGCAGTGAAGGAGGTCCCTATATTTGCGCCGAACAGCAAGTAAATGGCAGCATGCAGGTCGATCAGGTGCTGCATGGCCATTACCATGATGATACCAACCGCGGCAGCGCTACTGTGTATCAGAAAAGTAAAAATGGCCGCCACAAACATGGCCAGCAGCGGAAGCTTACTCATATTGGCCATCAACTGCGGGAAAAATGGGTCCTGTCTCAGGGGCAGCATTATTTCCGACATTATCTTCAGCCCCAGAAACATAAGGCCGAAGCCCATCAATACCTGGCCGTACCTGCGATATCTATCCCTTTTGCTGAAAAAGATTATACTGGCCCCAATGCCCACTATGGGCAGGGCAATCTCCGTCACTTTTAGGGCAATCAACTGGGCAGTGACGGTGGTGCCAATATCCGAGCCAAGAATTACCGGCAAGGTCTGTCTCAGTGAAATGACAGAGGCACTGGTCAGACCCACCAGTATTACCGTGGTGGCGGTACTGCTCTGAAAAAGAATTGTTAGTAGCGCCCCCACGATCAGCCCGCTGAACCGGTTGTGGGTAAGTGAACTTAAAATCTGGCGCAGTTTCGAACCGGCTATTTTCTGCAGCCCCTCGCTCATTATGGTCATGCCGTACAGGAGTAACCCCATACCTCCAACCAGACCGAGCACGATCACATGCCACACCTTGATCACCTCTTCCTGCTGTGCTTATCAGTCGAATATAAGTGAGCCTTGGGTTCGGAAGGGGTTATTCCCCTACCGAACCCTTAGAGCGAACATCAAGGTATGGGGACACACCTCTCTTTGGAGTCTGGATCTAGGGTCAGAGGAATGTCCCCAACTAAACGAGCTATACAGCCTGTTGATCCCCGACCTTCAAGGACGTGATCGTACAGGCTGTTAGCGAGATAGATAGTTCATTTTTTTACAATCATTATTAATTGTACAAGCATAATGTCGATTTGAAAAGAATCTTGAGACTGCTTTATTAACATATTCTTAACATTATAATGCTTTTGGGGGTTACGGTGAACAAGGAAATAATTATGACCGATCATATTTTATTGTTAATATAGATATTTTCAGGAAAAATAGTAATAGGAAAGGGGACACACCTTCTTGGGTTCGCTATATCCCTTTCTTCTTAACAAATCAGAGAAGGAATGTCCCCTAATTTAAGGAATGTTTTCCCCAAAAAAAAGAGCCTTCCTGGCTCAGGCTCTTTCTTCATTTAGTTTTCTGGGATCGAAAGCCCTGGCGAAGGTCTCCCCATCCACCCTGGTTACACACAAATTACGATCCACCAGGGGCGCTATGTCAGCTATTTTTTCCGTGGGTGCGGATATAATCACCTGCAGGTCTAAATCCCTGATTAGCCTTATGCTCTCCTTGATCCTCTGGTGGTCCATTTTGCTATAGGCCTCGTCAAAAACGATAAGCCGCAGGGTGTTGTTGAACCCCTGCTGTTTCAGCCTGTATATTTGCAGAAAAGAGGCCAGTACCGATATATAAAAGGGAGTCTGGGTTTCACCACCGGATTTTTTACTGATCATCCTCGAAAGGCGGGATTCATTCCCTTCACCATCGGATACTATTAAATCGAAATCGAGGTAAGTCCGGAAATCCGTAAAATGCTCCAGGTTTCTCTCCATTTCCACACGCTTTTCCGGGGAAAGCTCGCCGTTTTCGGCATCAACTAGCTGGCGAAAAAGCTCATCCACCACATCCCGGTATCTAGACTGGAATTCCCCGGAAAAGACATTATGGCCCTGAATCAGTAAATCGCTCATTACCATGTCATAATACCTCTGGTACTGCCTGTTCGGAACTACGCTGAAGCGGTAGCGGTCGTGCCCGAAGGGGACATCTTTCAGGGCTATGTTCAGTTCAAAAAGCTGCCTTTCCACTGTTTCAATGTTTTCCCTTAATTTACTGACAAAATCCTCCTGGAACTGCAGCTGGGCTTTCTCCCTGGCCTTTTTAATTTTGTGCTCATAGGTGGTAAGCCTTGTCTCCTTCAGCCGGACCGCTTCATTTTCCCAGTCCTGGTTATGCTCCCGGCTGATGTCCAGGGAAGATTTATAATCGCGGTTGTAATTGCTCCTTAACCGGAGCAGTTCGTCCCGGTGCAATCCTGCGACCCTGGAGGTTTCTTCAAGCTGGCCTACATAATAATCTACAATCTCACCCAGTCCGCTGATCCTATTTAACGCTTCTGTGAAATCGGGTTCGCCGTTTTCCTCCCGCCACTCCCGGTGGAACATTTTGTCGATTTCAATCTGTTTCTGCAGGCACTGTTCCTCAAGGCGCGGGGCCAAGTCCCCGTTAATGCTCTCCAGGCGGTTCTCCGCCCTGCCCTTTTCCCTGATCAGGGAGTCCCTGAGTTTATTTTTATCCCTAATCTGCAACACGATAGCTTCTATTTCCCCGTCCAGGCGGTGCAGGTAGTCCAAATCCAGGCTGCCGTACCTGTTTATGCTTTCCTGCAGCCTTTGCTGGAGTTCCTGCAGGTCTGACAGTGAGGCGGCCCATTCCAGCAGGTTGTTGACATCGTTATCGCTTAATCCCTGTATTTCCCTCAGGCGGCTGTATAAATCATGCCGGGGCTGAAAATGCAGCAGTTTCCTTTTTAAAGCAGCCGCCTCTTCAGTCTTTAATCTGATATGCTCAGCCACAGCCCCCCGGCCGATATACGGCTGCCGGTAACGGGAGGGATTAATCTGGCGGACCACAAATCTCTGGTATAGCATTCCGGTGGGGGTAATAGCCGTTTCGTAACTGCGCAACTCTTCAGCCGTCCCGCACTTTATAACCCGCCCCAGCAAAAAGTCGGCATAAACCCGGGCGGAGCCGTCAGTAGTAATAATTTCTTCAGCCAGGCTTCCCGGCAGTACCACCGGGTTCCTGGACAAAATTTTAGCCACGTCCACAATGCCCAGATCATAGAATTCCCTTTGAAATTTAAGCCGGTCATAAACATCGAGGGCCGGCAGGAAAAAATCCGGGTCTAACAGCAAATAAAATTTCTGGGTATGCAAATACCCCTCAATAGCGTTACGCCACTGCTCATCCCTTATTTCCATTAAATCGGCGAATACCCGGGGCATTATGTCCCGCCCTGAGATTTTCCGGATTTCCGCAGCAATGGCCGCGCTCAGGCCGTTTAACTGCCTGGTATAAGGTTTTATACCCCTTTCCAGTTCCCTGATTTCATTTTCAATCTGTTTTATTCTATTTACTGTCCTGGATAGTTCTTCCCTGGCATCAGCAAAGACATCCGCCAGTTCCCTGCGGAAATCCCTCATGGCGCCACTGACCGCCTTCAGTTCTTCTCTGGCAAGCAGCCCGGCGTCACCGGCCGCCCTGCGGATAAATTTAAGCCCGGGAATCAGAGCAGACAAGTCCGGGCGATCCGCACCGGCATCTTCCAATTGCTTGACAAGACTGCCCCAGACGGCGGACATGTCGACAAGGATTCTATTTATGCGCTCCCGATTTTTCAAGCGCATGTCCACCTGCAGTTGAAGCCTGTCCTTTTCGTCTTTCAAGCGGCGTTCCAGGCCTGTAACGTCAGAAGCGTTCCTTTCATCAATAAATCCGCTTCTTTTTACTTCCAGCTCATTAATGGCTGTATCAGCTCCCGCCAGTTCCTGGTCTGCTTTATTGATTTTTTGTGTAGCTTTATCAGCCTCCCCGTACAGGGCTTTAATCTCATTGCCTGTCTGCTCCAGTCCGGCTCTGGCGATAATATATTGCTGCGTGGTGAGACGCATTTTTTCCCCTGCATAGGTTAGATGGCAGCCGTTAATGTCCTCCAGCGCATTTATCCTCTTTTTGATAGTCTCCAGTTCGCCTTCCAGCTGTTTGTAATGACGGATGTTCTCCAGCATATCCTCTACATCCAGCCTGCCGCCAACATCGCATACAAATTCACTGATAAAGCCCTTGATATCCATGATCGGGGAAAAGGGTACCGCCTTCCGGAACAGACGGAAGAATTTTTCATTAAGATTGCCCATGCGGCCCCTCAGCACTTCCCTGTACCTCTGGTTGGAATCAAAAAAATCAACTGCTTGCCGGCCATAATTTTCGTGCAGGAACGCCTTCAAAGATTCTGTGGAAAAAGGCGTCCTGTGGTTAAGAAAATGATTGTCCGGCATGGCATGTTCCAGGGAAAAAAAACGGTGGTTGTAGTCGCCGGCGGCATTGCAGTCAAATACTACCCCCAGGCAAAACCGCCTTTCCTTTACGGTATCTTCGAACTCACCCACTATGTAGCTGGTGAAATTGCCCGAGCGGATATAAACCAGACCCTTTTCTTCATTCTCCGCCACTTCCCCCCGTAAATATCCCTTCAAATTGCGCCTGGATTTCTCATTGGCCGCCTTGTTGAAAAAATTGCCGGCGGTGTCGCCCAGCATAAGCAATTGCAAAGCGTCGATGAGTGTGGACTTGCCCGATGCGTTAACCCCGGTTAAAAAATTAATTCTGTCAAAATCTACCAATTGATATCTGAAATAATGCCAGTTGATTAACAACAGTTTTTTCAGGAGCTTCAATCCCCTTGTTCCCCCTTTTGGGTATTGCCGTTACCGGCATAATTACCCGCACCATTTTCCCCGCAGAGATTCCGGTACAGAAAATTAATTCTTTCGTTACTGATTACAAAGAGTATGGTGGGATAAATCAATATTCTGGCCTCCGGGTCGGTCCAGCTTCCGTCCAGTTTATCAATAATATTAAAATCCTTTAAGATCGCAAAACTATCCGCCAGCAGGGTATCCGTTATCCGGCGGTCAATCAGCCCAAGGTAGCCCAGTTTTTGCACAACCTCCATCACCGTGGTGATGACTTCCTTGCGAATGGACAGTTTTTCCCGCTCTTCCTCGTAAATCAAACGCAGAACATACAGAAAATAAGTGGTAACCTTGTCCAGCTGCCGGCGACTGAAACCGGCAGGATTGGAAACCCAGGCCACCCCGTAGTCCGTTTCCAGCGTAAGCTCCCACCCTGCCACCGCCAGGTAATCCCTGAAAAGGTGATATTGCCTTTCTATAAAACGGAAATCCCTGTCCGCCGCCAGGGATTTTTCCCTGTGCTCAAGCCGGTCTCTCAGCATAAACGTTTTAGCCAGCAGTATATTGATAATCCTGGAAAAATGCTCCCTCTCCTCGGCGGTAAGCAATGCCCAGTCCTTGTACCACATTTAACGAACCACCCCTTTGACAGAGAAAACCATGTCCGGTATGCGGTAACCGTTTACAAAAACGTACCCGTCCAGAAACCGGACCTGATAAGGGATGTCCTCTTCATTATTTTTCAGTACAGCCATAATGAGCTTCACAAAATCCTCCGTTTCCTCCAACTGTAATTCCTCACTGGTTACCGTCTCCCTCTCCTGCAGGTAGGCGCTTATAAATTGTACTATTTTCTTGTGGGTAAGACTATCCCGCAAGCGTTGCTCAAAGCGATTAAATTCACTCTCCATCTCCTTGCGGCGTCCGGGCGGGGTAACCGCCAGGGGTTGGGCTTCACCGGCAGTTTTTCTTTGGCGCTCCCGGTAAAGTGAATATTCGTCTATAAATTGCTGCCTGAAAATGTTGAGGCCTTCCTGCAACAAACTTTCGGTTCCGGCAGGTAGACTTTGCTTAAGGCCAGGTAGTCCTTTTAGCACCTCCACCAGTTTGCCCCGGGCATCACGGTCGGTGTTGAGCAGGTACCGTGTTCTCTCCACCGAAGCCCTGGTGTAACTGGTGTTCTTTTTATCAATTTCCCTGAGCAGATTTTCGATATTTTCATAGATGTCTATAATTTCACCCAGTATCCTTACAACATCGGCCCTGGCTTCTTCGGGGACGGCACGGTAGCCCTTCCTTACCATCAGGGCGGAAATTTTTTCAATAACCCTTACATCAGTCAACCAGTTGCGCAATATACGCAAAATCCTGGTCTTGTACCGGGGGATGCTGTCAAATGTTTTCAGAGGGTGATAAATCCTGTCCAGTACGAGCACCTGATAATTGTCAAAATGCTCTTTCATGATCTCCCTGATCTCCTCTTTGTCCTGCAATCGCTGGTAATAACGGCGCATATTGTTGTACAGCCGGCGCAGGTTTTCCCTCAGCTTTACCGTGGCCCCGTGGGACTGCAGCAAGGCTTCCAGCATAAAATCATCCCGTTCGGCATCGGCGGTATTAAGGCAGGAATATGTTGAATATACCAGCGAATTGTATTCACCCGGGCTGTCATCCGTTATCCCGTATAAAACGCTGAGTATGTCTGCCGCATAATCCGGCACCACCAGGTATTCCTCAAATGAATTGGGGTGGTATTCCTTCTCCAGCCAGCCGGAGCCGATTAATTTGCGCAACAAAAAATGAGCACGGCCGGACAGGTTTTTTCCCCCGATGGGCTCGTCCCCTATCTCTTCGCTAAGATCCATCATTCTGTCCTCCAGATGATGAATAAACATTGCTATCAAATCGGCCTTGCGCATGAGCAATTCCTGATGGTAATACCTATGTATGACAAAAAGGGCTTCCAGGTATATATCCTTGTTTTTGGATGTAAGTACGGAGAATAGTTTTTCCGGCACCAGATCAAAAAATTGCATTTTTACTCACTTTCGCCTGTTCTCCCATTCATTATATATAAATAACACACCCTTCGCCAATTGGTAATTGGATATTTGATATTGGTAATTGGAAAATTAGAAGAGGGCAATGCTAAAAAGTGCTGAAAGTCATTGGGAACTATAGTGCATGCTGGCAGTACCCGTGTACAACAACTCAGGCCGCAAAAGCATCCTTTCGGGCAGGTTTCTTTGCCATTGCCAGAAAACTAAAGGTATATTAATATCAGGTATTCAGAATTCAGTAGTCAGTAGTCAGAATCTTTTAAAGTCCAAAGCCTAAGGTTTCCAGCTTTCATTGACTCTAGACCTTCGACTTTTGACATTAGACTTTTAAATACCTCGAGACGATCAACCGTTCTCTCATGCTGACTTCTGTTGTTTTTGCCGGTTTCTTCATTCTGACTCCTGACTCCTGACTCCTGGTTTATAGGTTCTTATTAAAGGAGGCTCGCCAATGGCTGAACACCCGCCAGAAAATCCAGTACATTCGGTGGAGCGAGCGTTAATCATATTGGAAGCACTGGCCAGGCAGCCCCAGGGCTTCGGCTGCACGGAACTGGGTCAGATACTTAAGCTTCATAAAAGTACTGTACACAGAATAGTATCCACCCTGCAAGCATACGGTTTTGCGGAAAAAGATCCACATACGGAACGGTACAAACTGGGCAACAAAATAATTTACCTGGGACTTAAAACGCTTAACAACCTGGACTTTCGCAAGGTAGCAACGCCGTTTATGCAAGAATTGGTTGAGATATCGAGGGAAACTGTACAACTGGCCGTTCTGGACAGAGGCGAAGTCTTGTTTGTTGAGCGGGATCATTCTCCGGAAGTCGTTACGGTTAACCTTGATTGGAGGGGAGAAATCCATTGTACGGCGGAAGGGAAAGTACTGCTGGCCACGCTTCCCGAGCAGGGTATCAAAGAACTGCTGGGCAACCAGGAAATGAAAAAGTACACGGCAAATACCATAACCAACATAGATCAGATGATTGCTCATCTAAATAAAATCAACAAGCAGGGATTTGCCGTTAACGCCGAAGAAATGGCAGAAGGCGTGCGCTCTATTGCCGCCCCGGTGTACAACCACAGCGGCAGTGTAATTGCCGCCCTGAGTATCACCGGACCCAGTTCCAGACTATCTCTGGAGAGGATTTACCGGCTGGTTAATGTGCTCAAGGAAGCGTGTATGTCCATATCGGCACAGCTGGGCTACCGCAAGGACTTGCTCAACAATCCAGCGAACAGATGATCAAGAAACCTATAATCATATAACACAGGAGGGGAACGCCGGATGAACACGGATTTCCCATATGATTCCAAACCACCGGCAAAACAGAATTTAAATGATTATGACCACGCTTATGCCACCTTTCGGTGGGAAGACGCGGAAGACGAAATAGGATGGGACCGGGCGGGCCGGGTTAATATCGCCTATTCCTGTATTGAAAGGCACGTTTTGGGGGGAAGGGGCCACCGGACGGCCCTAATCTATGACAACAGCTCCATGCGCAAATGCTACTCTTATAAGGACATAGAACTGCTAACCAATAAATTTGCCAATGCTTTAAAAGATCTGGGTATAAAAAAAGGAGAGCGGATAGCCCTATTCATGCCACCCTGCCCGGAATTCTATATCAGCCTGCTGGCAGTGGTAAAAATAGGCGCCATCGCCGTCCCGCTGCACTGCAAATACATGAAAGATTCGGTTACGACTTTCCTTGCCGACAGTGAGCCGGTTATGGTAATTACCACAAATACCCTGCGGCAGCGCATCGCGGACGATGAAATAAATTCAATCCGTATGGTGGTAACCACGGACTCTTACGATGCTGAATACAACTGGTGCAGCCTGGTAGACAACGCCCCCTCAACACCCGTGACGGAGTGGATGGAGGGGCAGGACCCCATGCTTTTACTTTACACCTCGGGCTCTACAGGAAACCCCAAAGGTGTCATCCACACCCACGCAGGAGCGCCCCAATACTTCCAAACCGGCCGCTGGGTGCTGGATTTCAGGGATGAGGATGTATACTGGTGCACCGCCGACCCTGGTTGGATTACTGGAATTTCATACGGTGTCTGGGCGCCTTTGCTCAACGGAGTTTGCATCGTTGTCTGCAAGGAGTCCCCCAACGCCCAAAACTGTTACAGACTGCTAAAGGACAACAAGGTTACCATATGGTACACCACCCCCAGCCTGCTTAGAAATTTAATGAATGCAGATTGTTCCGCCTGGGAAGATTTTCAGCCTGGAACACTGAGAAAAATAATCAGCGTGGGAGAGCCCCTTAACCCCATCATCAATCGCTGGAGCATGAAAAAGTTTAACCTGACGGTTCATGACAGCTGGTGGATGACCGAAACCGGTGCCCTGATGATAGCCAATTTCTCCTGTCTGCCGTTAAAGCCAGGTTCCATCGGTAAGGCGTTTCCGGGTATTTACGCAGCTATTATAGATGAAAGCGGGGCGGAGCTACCGCCTTTCGCCGTGGGACAGCTGGCCATAAAATCCGGATGGCCAGCTGTGATGACAGGAATATGGAAAGACAAAGAAAAATACCGTGAATACTTCAGACTTCCCCCCTGGTATCTAACCGGTGATTTAGCATACAGAGACAGGGAAGGCTATATCTGGTTCCAGGGGCGTATTGACGACGTAATCAAAATCGACAGCGAAAGGGTGGGCCCATACGAAATAGAAAGCAAGCTGGTGGAACACCCGGCAGTTGACGAAGCCGGAGTTATCGGCAAACCGGACCCCCTGCACGGTGAAATTATCAAGGCTTATATAGTGTTAAACAGTAACTACATCTGGTCAGATGAATTGCGCGGGGAATTGTGCAATTTCATCGAAAAAAAACTCGGTCCCAGACTGGTGCCCCGTGAAGTAGAAATGTGTACCAGCCTACCCAGAACAAGAAGCGGTAAACTTATGAGAAGGGTTCTAAAATCCTGGGAACTGGGCTTGCCACCACAAAGTTTCGTCACTACAGAATAACCTTTACAGGACAGACAGCCGTATGATTCCTTGAATGGAAAATGCGGCTGTTTATTTTTTTTGCACTACCATTCGACCCTCAATAATAACATATAAGCTTCATAAATAACCTTTGGTCTGAATTTTCTTAACATTCAGACCAAAATAGGCTATAAATAATGAAACAGCGTTTCTCTCTGCGGAACAACTTTAATTTTCTAAATCTTCTAAAGATTCGAGCTTCACACTATTGCTTACGTCATAGAACAATTTCCAGAGCAATCCATTAGCTGGAGGTGATTAAAAAATATTCTATAGTATGTCGGTAGCAATACCAGGCGTATCAAAGAAAATGAATAAAAAGATTGGGCTGTAAAGGACTAATTATTTAAATAATAAGGCTGGCTGGCTGGCTGGCCATAAAGGAGGCTACCAAATGGCAGTGGCAGTAGAACAAGTCGGCAGCGTACAAAATCTAATGACAGAAAGCAGGGTCTTTTACCCACATCAGGAATTTGTGGACAGTGCAAAAGTTAGTTCCCGTCAACAACGTGATGAATTATACCGGAAATCCATCGAAGAACCGGAACAATTCTGGGCCGAGATGGCGGAAGAACACATCACCTGGTTTAAGAAGTGGGATAAAGTTGAAGAGTACGACTTCGTAAACGGGGTTGTTAAATATTACCAGGGTGCCAAGCTGAATGTTACTTACAACTGCCTGGATCGTCATCTTAATACCTGGCGCAGAAACAAAGCGGCCATCATCTGGCAGGGCGAGCCTCTGGAGGAAAGCCGCACTTATACTTATGGCGAACTGCACCGGGAAGTCTGCAAGTTTGCCAACGTGCTGAAGGGCCTGGGTGTGAAAAAAGGCGACCGGATCTCCATCTACCTGCAGATGATTCCCGAACTGGCTATCGCCATGCTGGCCTGCGCCCGGATCGGCGCCATTCACAGCATCGTATTCGGCGGTTTCAGCCCCGAGGCGCTGAGGGACAGGATTTTAGACGCTGAAGCGGATGTACTGATCACCAGCAACTACGGCTTCCGGGGCGGCAAACTGCTCCCGCAGAAGGACAATGCCGACAAGGCCATGGCCAAGTGCCCCAATGTGAAGCACTGCGTAGTCGTGAGCCGGGTTGACAAAGAATGCAACATGGTGGAAGGGCGCGACCTTTACTGGAATGACCTGATGGCCGCAGCTTCCAAAGACTGTGAGCCGGAAGTCATGGATGCGGAAGATCCCCTCTTTATCCTCTACACCAGCGGCAGCACAGGCAAACCCAAGGGCGTTCTGCACACAACCGGCGGGTACCTCACTTATGTAACAACCACCTTTAAATATATCTTCGATTACCGCGACGAGGATGTCTTCTGGTGCACGGCGGACATCGGCTGGGTGACCGGCCACAGCTATATCGTCTATGGTCCCCTGGCGGCCGGGGCTACATCCATGATGTATGAAAGCGTACCGAACTATCCCCAGCCTGACCGTTTCTGGCAGATCGTGGAGAAATACGGCGTCAACATCTTCTACACCGCACCCACCGCCCTGCGGGCGATGATGAGAGACGGCGACAAGTGGCCCCTCGATAGAGACTTAAGCAGCCTGCGCTTACTGGGTACGGTGGGCGAGCCGATTAATCCCGAAGCTTGGGTTTGGTACCACACCATTATCGGTAAAGAGAAAACCCCGATCGTTGACACCTGGTGGCAGACTGAAACCGGCGGCATTCTTATTACTCCGCTGCCCGGTGCTATCCCCACCAAGCCAGGCTCTGCAACAGTGCCATTCTTTGGCTTAAAACCGAAGGTCATCCGTCAGGACGGCAGTGAGGCGGACGTAAACGAAGGCGGCTACCTGGTCATTGAAAAGTCCTGGCCGGGTATCATGCGCGGAGTATACGGAGACCCGGAAAGATTTAAAAATACTTACTTCGTACAATATCCCGGCGTATACTTCACCGGAGACGGCGCCCGCAAGGATGAGGACGGTTATTTCTGGCTGATGGGCCGGGTGGATGACGTACTTAACGTATCCGGACACAGACTTGGCACTGCCGAGGTGGAAAGCGCTCTGGTGGCAAATGCCAAGGTTGCTGAAGCAGCGGTGGTTGGCTACCCCCACGATATTAAAGGCGAAGGTATTTACGCCTATGTAACCCTGAAACAAGACATAGAATTTACAGAAGATCTGAAAAAGGAACTGGTGGCCCATGTCCGCAAGGAAATTGGCCCCATCGCCTCACCGGACAAAATTCACTTCTCCAACGCCCTGCCCAAAACCAGGAGCGGTAAAATCATGAGAAGAATTTTGAGGAAAATAGCCTCCGGAGATATAGATCAACTGGGTGACACCAGCACCCTGGCAGATCCCACAGTGGTAGACTCCCTGGTGACCGGCAGGCAGTAAAGCCGTATCTTTAGGGAAAGCAGCGGGGCAACAACTAAAAAAAGTGGGCAGGCTTGCTTACGGGCCTGCCCGGAAAAATAAGGAGGTGCGCTTATGAATACCCAATCCCAACCCAGCGAAAAAAGGGCCTGGTCAGTAGTTTTTGCAGGTATGGGTGTAAACCTGGCACTGGGCGTATTATACTCCTGGAGTGTTTTCGCCGCAGCTCTGGTCGACAAGTTACACTGGACCAAAACCCAGTCCCAGTTCCCCTACACCCTGGCCTGCTTAATGTTTGCCCTTTTTATGATCATCGCTGGCCGCTGGCTGGATAGAGTCGGCCCCCGGGTCATTGCCACCATCGGTGGAGTACTGGCCGGCGCTGGCATGATTATTTCCGGCTTATCCCAATCGGTAACAGGTATTACCATAGGATTCGGAATTGTAGTAGGTGCTGCCATGGGCTTTGGTTATTCCGCACCCACCCCCGCCGCCGTCAAGTGGTTCCAGCCCCACAAGAAGGGGCAAATAGCTGGCCTGGTGGTGGCCGGTTTCGGTCTTGCTTCTGTTTATATCGCTCCGCTGACCAATTACCTGCTGAAAAATTACGGTATATCGAAATCATTTATATTTGAAGGATTTTTCTTCCTGGCTGTAATTCTCGTACTATCCCAGGCACTGGCCTATCCTCCTGCGGGTTATGTGCCGTACGGCGGCCCCGCCCCGCAAACAAAAGCAGGTTCCGCCACGGCATCCAAACTGGATTTCTCCCCTGGTGAGCTGCTCAGAACACCCCAGTTTTACCTGTTATGGATAATGTTCTGCTTCGCCGCCTCGGCCGGCCTAATGATTATCGGCCACCTGGCCAAAATATCCCAAATCCAGGGCGGCATCAAATGGGGTTTCATCCTTGTGGCAGTACTCGCGGTGGCTAACGCAGGTGGCCGGATCCTGGCCGGGTGGCTGTCCGACAAACTTGGCCGCACCAACACCATGCTGATTGTGTTCGGTATCCAGGCGGTCAACATGTTCTGCTTCGTATCTTACAAAAGTACCGTGCTGCTTCTGGTAGGCTCCGTCCTTACCGGCCTGGCCTACGGTGCGCTGTTGTCCCTGTTCCCGTCAGCAACTTTCGACTACTTCGGCCTAAAAAACGCCGGCATCAACTATGGCCTGGTATTCAGCGCCTGGGGCGCCGCAGCCGCTATCGGCCCTATCATTGCAGGCCGGACCGTAGACCTCACCGGAGGATACGGCGCCAGTTACATGATTTCCGGTGTGCTGCTCCTTATCGCCGCTGCAATATCATTTATCACTAAAGCGCCAACCTCCAAGCCCGGGGCTACGGCACCCGTTGCCGAAATGATACAATAACTGTAATCATGAAGCCCGGGACTACGAACCCGGAATGCCGAAAACCCGGGGATGCTCCCGGGTTTTCATTTTTCAAATAGTATTTATCAACTGCTGTTACAGAAAAATGGTTATTAATCAGTAGTTCTAACCCCTTATGGCACGCCGCCCGATTAATATATGCCTGGGACAGGAAGGATTTCAATTGACCCGGGTAGTATTATTAAACTAAACAGGCTATTCCTGCTAGTCTGATACACTACAACTTTCAGGGCAAAAGCCTGCCGAAAGGAATGAGCGCCAATGGTTATAAACTGCGCCGAGATAGCGGTAAGAGAGCTTTTTCCCGAGGTGCTGAAATCCTACCAGCAAAGGATCGGGCCGGTCTGCACATGCCAGCGCTGCCTGGACGACGTTATCGCCCTGACACTGAATTATCTCCCTCCCCACTACGTCGCCTCGGAAAAGGGAACTATAATTACAGGTGTGGACTATCAGCAGATAGGGGGCAGAACAGAGATTTTCACCCAGATATGCCATGCCATCAGGGTAGTATCGGAAAACCCACGGCATTGATGCCTGACCCATGCTCGCCGGTTTATGGTCATCTGTACCCGGTCTTATATATCCGGCTGTCATGCATGTACTGTGCGATATTCCGGGCACTGCCGCAGTCTTCATAAAAAATGTTGCCTATTACCAGTGTATCGGCATAACCGGCCATGGCCCTTGCCATGGCCACCTCTGCTATGCCCCCACCGTAAACCAGATGAATCCTACGGCGTCTGACCGAAACTGCCTTCACCAGATCAATTTCCCCGAAACTGCCGCTGTATTCTATATACAGTAAGGGAAAATTATAAATCCCCTCTGCCATGGCCGCATACACCTGAGCCTCTTCAACCCCCACCGGACCCGTGCCGGTAACCTTGCCCGCTGCGGAATCCGGATTACAGATGATGTATCCCTCCACAAGCACTCTGCCCCAGTCGATTAGCCTACCATAAACCGTTAAGGCTTCAAAATAATAATCCGAAAACCATTTCTTTTCAGAGGCGTTTAATACGAATGGTACAAAATAAGCATCGACCCCTGCCACCACAGCCCGAGGGTTGGAAATCTCCTGAACCAGGGGACCATTGTAACCCGACGATCTGATTTTTTCGATTAGCTGCTTTGTGTTGTCAAAGGTTATCCCCTGGGTTCCGCCCACTACTACTGCATCAAAACCGGGATGACTTACAACAGTCAATATCTCGCTGCTTACAGGCTTATCCGGATCAAGTTTGGCGATCAGCCGCCAGTGCCGCCAGTATTTTTCAGGCCACAAAATTTATCCCTCCAAACATCACAGGTAAAAAGATACCTGTTCCAAAAATAATATTTATACACGAAAAAATAAGTTAAATCAAACTTATAACACTTAAATAACATATAGCATTTAGTTGAGCATAGTGTACCTATCTTAAATTCTACAAAACAAGGTTAAATTTATTATATAACCAATATTGACTGATGACAAAATATAACCCCCAAAAAAACTATCGAACCTCGAAAGCCGCGTCTATTATGGGATTGTTACTCAATTCACAATATCCCCTTATCTCCTTTTTTAGAAAAAAATGTGGTGACAAGCAAGTCAAAATATTGTAGTATAAATAACATAGTACTAAATAATTAAGCATCAGGGGATTGTGCCTTATGTTACAAGTGGCATTGCAGGCTAAAATAAAATAGCTGCAAAGTTGTATACCTAACTTAAAATAATTAAAGATTAGTGAAATTTTAGACTTTTCTGCTGTATATTTGGGCTGACTTATTGGGCCACTGGAAGCGAAACCATGGTGCCGACTGAATACATAAGGCTATAATACTATCAAGAATATAAGTGAGCCTTGGGTTCGGTAGGGGAATAACCCCTTCCGAACCCTTAGAGCGAAATTAAAGGTATGGGGACACACCTCTCTTTGTAGCCTGGATCTAGGGTCAGAGGAATGTCCCCAACATTGAGCTTTACAGCCTGTTGCTCCCCGACCTCCGAGGACGGCTCTTACAGGCTGTTAGCGAGATAATAGAGGTATTGTATAAATGAAGGGGGTAAATACAATGTCCACTATTTCACATGCTGAAACCGGGAGCCGGGAAATAGTCACCAACAACTTTTTTTCAAATATCACCAAATTTCTGAAGGGCTTTTTCATAACCAGGGATATAACCAAGGATACCAGTATTTATCATGGAAATTTTTCCTATAACCTGATACCCGATACGGCCATCAGAAATTTTCACAACATTAAAAATGTTACCATGTTAAAGGCTGGCGACTGCTACGTATATATTTTTGAAAAACCGGGATACCAAGGCCACTATCTCATTATAAAGCCCGGGGAGGTCTTCAAGCCGGAACACTGCGGGTCTGTCATAGTTAGCACGAGAACCGTACCTCTGGCCACTGTCACCGCCGACGCCGCTCCTCCGGAATGGTGCTGGGAGATGTCGGGTCCCATGTACCTATGGCACTTTTCCCCGTTTTACAAGTATGCATAAAAAAATTCATTAAAGGACACGGGATAATTTAATCCCGTGTTTTTTGTTGCCCCTACAACACCGTTGCCTCCTTTGCACACAACTCCAAATGTTCTATTATATTTTTTTACACTTGTCCGGACCTCCGGTATAAGTTAAACTTTTACCGTAGCGAGGTGGAATACTGTCAATGATATTACTACAGGCCAGTCATGTTGGCAAATCTTTTGGAGATATAACAATACTTGAGGATATAACGCTGACGGTACAGGAAAATGAGCGGGTGGGGCTGGTGGGTGCCAACGGCGCGGGCAAGTCCACACTGTTAAAAATTCTTACCGGAGAAATCCCTCCGGACGCAGGGGAAGTTATTGCCTCGGGCGGCGTTACCAACGGCTACCTTGCCCAGGACGGAGACCTTGATTCCAGCCGTACAGTCTGGGATGAAATGCTGGAAGTATTTCGACCCCTGATCGACATGGAAAGCCGTCTGCGTCAACTGGAAAAGCACCTTGATACCCGGGAAGCCTTACTTGAATATGACACTCTTTCCGAAGAATTCCGCAACCGGGGAGGATACAGCTACAGGACCGATATTGCCCGGGTGCTTAAGGGTCTAAATTTTTCAGACCAATTCTTTAATTTACCTGTAAATAATCTAAGTGGCGGCCAAAAAACCCGCCTGGCCCTGTCCAGGCTTTTACTGTTGAAACCGGGCCTGCTGGTTCTAGATGAGCCTACCAACTATCTGGACGTGGAAACTCTGGCCTGGCTGGAGCAATATCTCAAATCATTTCCCGGCGCTGTCCTGGTGGTTTCCCATGACCGCTACTTTCTCGATCAAACTACAAAAACAATTTTCGAACTGGAAAATGGCCGTGTCACTCGTTACCCTGGCAACTATTCCAGCTTTGTCGAACAAAAAAGTGAACTTATCCGTCTACAAGACAAACAATATCGCAAACAACAACAGGAAATTGCTCGTCAGGAGGATTTTGTCAGGAGAAATATAGCCAGGGCTTCCACCACCTCCCGGGCCAGGAGCAGACAAAAAGCTCTGGAAAAAATTCAACCATCTGAAAGGCCTGCCACACTGAAAACGACCCGGTTTTCCTTTGACATAGTACGGCAAAGCGGCTCGGAGGTTTTAAAAGTAAATGATATGACCATTGGTTACCCGGGGCTATTACTGTCCCGGAGGTTAAACTTCCATCTGGCCCGGGGCGAAAGGGTTGCCCTGGTGGGTCCTAACGGTGCGGGTAAAACAACCCTGCTGAAGACAATAGCCGGTGGAATTGTCCCCCTGGCCGGACATTTATTGCTGGGAACCAATGTCTTTACTGGGTATTACCAGCAAGAGCAGTCCTGTGCAGGCAGTACCCGGCAGGTGCTGCACGAGCTCTGGGACAGTTATCCAGGCCTGGATGAAAAGGATATCCGGACAATTTTAGGGAACTTTCTCATTCGGGGTGATGAGGTATATAAGGAAATGTACGAGTTGAGCGGCGGGGAAAAGGCCAGGGTTTCCCTGGCCAAACTAATGCTACAAAAGCCCAATTTTCTGCTTCTGGACGAACCCACCAATCACCTGGATGTTTACAGTAAGGAAATTCTGGAAAAGGCGCTGCAGGACTTCCCCGGCACCATATTATTCGTTTCCCATGACCGTTATTTCCTCAACAAAATTGCTACCAGAACACTGGAATTGACACCCGGAGGGGTATTTGATTACCCGGGTAATTACGATTACTACCTGAAAAAAAAGGAAATGGAACAAGCTGACGCCTGCCGTGGTACACATAGCACCTCGGCAGGCCGGGAAAACAGGGAAAATGATACAAAAAACGATTATCAACTGCAAAAAGAAACCAAAAGAAAACAGGAAAAAATACAACGCAGGATTGATAAACTGGAAGCGGATATAGCAGAGGCAGAAAAAATGGCGGAGGCACTGGAAAGAGAAATGGTGCTGCCGGAAGTGTATCAAAATGTAGAGTTGCTTCTGGATAAAAACACCCGTCTGGAGGAACTTAAAGCTATACTGGAAAAATATTATAATGAGTGGGTGGAATTAACCGAATCAGCCACCTGAATATTACATCCGCCTTCAGTAATAAAAAATTGTCGTTAAAAAGAAGGAAAACCATCGTCCCGGAACAAATTTTATATATCCCCTAATATTATCAGTACCCCCAAGGGAGGCATTCACCTTGAAAGCAAACCCGGAGCTTCTTCAAAAGGAGTATTTTGACAATTACGAGGACTACTGCACCGCTGCCGACTCCATTGTGGAGGATTTAAGGGCCTTCCTGGAAAAACACCAGCGGGCATACAGGCTACAGGTTAAGCAATACCCCCTCTACCGCTTTGAGGTCAGGGTGAAAAGCTGGGAAAGCATACTCGATAAAATACAAAGAAAAGAACAGTACAAAGATGCCAAAACTTTAAATGATATACCGGATACCATTGGTGTTTTCATAGTGGTAGAGTTGTCCGAAGACATTGAAAAAGTGGTCAAGCTCATGGATAAAAGGCGCGATGAACTACTGGAAATATCTCATATATCATCGCTCATTCATTTGCCCACAAAACACGAAAATGGCAATCTCACCCACCATTACGACGGTGTATACTCCCTCAAGGCCGGGGCTAAAACGGCGACGGCAAACTATAATTTTGAAATACAACTGCGCAGCGAAGTGGAAAACCTCTGGTCCAACATCGAGCACATGTCTTTTTATAAAAACAAAATTAAAAGCAGAAACGACAGGATACTGAAACGCCTGAAAGAACACTCCTTCAGCCTGCTGCTACAGGCCGATGATGTTTTGAGCATCTTGAGAAGGGAGAGAATGAAAAACGACCTGCTGGACTTGAAGGAAAAGATGTACGAAGCATTGGAAGGATATTTCGACGGCATAAAGATTCGCGATGCCGAAGGAGTGTCCGGGTACCTCTACGAGTGCTGGGACCTGGCCTTTGATATTATCACCGTGGAAGAATTTGAGAATATTTTTTCCGGGGCCTCCAGGGTCAAGGACGAGCAGGTGGATCTGATATTAAAGCATTACACCCCCGACAAAATGCATGAAAGGCTGTTCAACTACCTGAAAGATAACATGACCCTTAGCGACAGGATTATATTGAAAATGGGACTCGCCTGCGGGGAACCCTATGTTGCCATAGACTACCTGCTGTCCGATATGGAAGAGGCCTGCTGCTCCGAATGCGGCAAATGGGTAGACTATAACGATGCCGACTTTTTCGCCGCCAAGGTGGAAATGCGTGGTAATTTTTACTGCCGGGAGTGTGCGGAGAAAAAGTTATCTTACTGCCAGGCCTGCGGCTCTGTGCTGGTACCGGGTAAATTTTGTAAAAGCTGCTTCTCCAAACTGCCCTTTAAACTAAACTGATAATCGTTTAAAAATAACAGCCGGCCTGCCTGTATATAATATTTTGCAAGAAAAAAAAGAGAACCGGGGTATAAGTAATGAAACAATTTACAGTTATCGGACTGGGGCGTTTCGGCACCAGTGTAGCCAGGACATTAACCCAAATGGGCTATGATGTGCTGGCCATTGATGCCGATGAAAACAAGGTGGAAGAATTAGCGGACGTGGTCACCCACGCCGTCACGGCCAACGCGCTTGATGAGACAGTCCTGAAATCGCTGGGACTGAGAAACTTTGACGTAGTGGTGGTGGCCATTGGCCAGGATATACAGTCCAATATACTAGTTACGGTGATGCTAAAGGAAATGGGCGTTAAAAAAGTGGTGGCCAAGGCCGCCACTGAACTGCAGGGCAAGGTGCTGCAAAAAATAGGAGCTGATGTTGTTGTATTTCCCGAAAGGGATATGGGCGAGCGGGTGGCACGCTGGCTGGTTTCCAAAAATATTATCGACGTTATCAACCTGTCACCTGATTACAGCCTGGTTGAACTGGCCGCATCCCCGGAATTTCAAGGCGTATCCCTGCAGGACACGGGATTGCGTAAAAAATTCGACATTTCGGTGCTGGCCATCCGCCGGGGGAAAGAATTTATCATTTCCCCCGGAGCCAGGCAGATTATTGAAGAGGGGGATGTACTCATCGTTATTGGCAGCAACGAAAAATTAAAATTCTTTGAGACTGAGGGATAATATATTTACAGCATCCTCTCCATGGTGACCCAGATCTGGTAGGAACCATCCGATCTGTTAATCACAGGCATTCTCTTTTTGATAATAAAACCGCATTTATTGTAGCAGGTAAGTGCCCTTACATTGGCTTCGCGTACTGAAAGCCATAAAAATTTCAGTCCCAGCCTGTTTTTGGCTATCTCCATCATGGCCTGCATGGCCTGGGTTCCTATACCCAGGCCCCAAAACTGAGGCTCCCCGATCAATATACCCAGTTCCGCCGATGCGGTTCTGGTAAATATCTGTTCCACCCAGGCCGCGCCAACCTTCTTCCCGCCGTATTCGAGCATATAAAGGTGATAATCCCCTCCCGGCTCCTTGGCCACGGTAAAGTTCCTGGGGCCGATGGTGGTTTGAAAAACTGACGTATCAATATTCTTTCGCCATTTTTCCCACACTGAGGCATCCTCCGGTGAGTAGGGCACCAGTTTGACACTCTTTTTCATACTACCGGCGCCGTCGTCCTCCACCTCAACCAGCTCGGCAAAAATCTTGGATTCCCTACCGATTTCAGCCAGTTCCAAAACCTGCTTTTGAATGCGCGGGTCGCCGCATAGCGAACCCTTGGGATATAGCACAAAACCTCCGCCAGCTGTCTTATTCTTAACACTTATAATTAAATCCCTGATATCGTTTTTATCACCTACAGCGGACAGTTTTGTTTTTTTAACATCGCAGGGATCGGACCCGGCAAATCCCACCCTGACAAAGGAATGTCTGGGATGTTGAGGAAAACGGGCAACCATCATTCTCAGGGGCTGCTTAAAGCGGTAGGACACCTTACCCTCCCTGTCCACCAGCAACAGGTGACCGTTGTCCTGTAATAGCTGTACGGGATTTTCGCTTTTATCCCCGCCGGAAAAAATAACGTTTAATTCTGTCTCCCCGTCCAGTAATCTGATCAGTATATTTTTTACTACATCGGCATCTTTAATTTCAGCAATAATATCCGTGCACCCTGGAAACAATTTGCTCAGTTTTCCATCAAATATCTCCAGATTTCTCTCCATACCAGGGCCTCCTTACTATACAACCTGTAATATTATTTCTGCACTACACCGCCATTCCCTTCCCCTGGTGTCTATTTCTTTTGCCAGCGGGGGTTTGGGTGGTTTATAATATTTTAGCCAATATTTTAAAATACAAAAGGAGACTTCTGTTATGGAGCCCATCCGGATAGCCCTGGTGCAAATGCAGTCGGAAACAGGCATGATTGACAAGAATATGGAAAAAATTTATAGCTTTACCCGGCAGGCGGCTGAAAAAAAAGCCGACATAATATGCTTTCCGGAACTCTGCATACAAGGGTATCACCGTGAAAAATCACCCCCGCTGGCAAAACCCATCCCGGGCGAAAGCTCCGAAGCCATAATACGTCTAGCCGTACAGGAAGGTATTATTGTGCTGGCGGGGCTGGCTGAACAGTCTGGTACGGAAAAACCGTATATTACCCAGTTGCTGGCTTTTCCCGGCGGCGATTGGGCAGTCTATCGTAAAACACACCTGGGTAAGAGCGAGGCTCCTTATTTCTCCCCCGGAGACAAACTGCCCGTTTTCAGCTCAGCACAAGCCTCCTTCGGAGTGGAAATCTGCTGGGATTTACATTTCCCGGAGGTCTCCGCCATATTATCTCTGAAAGGGGCAGAAATAATTTTCGCCCCCCATGCTTCCCCAACAATTGTGGGGGACCGCAGGAACATATGGTTGAAGTATCTGGCTGCCAGGGCCTATGACAATACAGTATTCGTGGCAGCCTGCAATCTGGTGGGCAGCGACGGCACAGGCCAGTCCTTCTGCGGCGGAGCCCTGGTCATAGACCCCAAGGGCACTGTTGTGGCGGAGGACTTCGACGGCAGAGAAGGTCTCCTGGTGGCAGACCTGGACCCCACCCTGCTGAACACTATCCGGCGCAGGGAATCAGGCTCCATGAGGCATAGTTTCTATCTGGAGGGCAGAAGGCCGGAACTTTACGGGGAACTACTGAAAAAGGTCAAACCTCTATAGTGCAAAGACAGGGGGACCAAAGAAGGGGAAGACAGGGGAACGGTAGGTTCAACGCTCCCCGCCTCCAATAAAATAAAACAGGTAAACCGCCAGATGGCGGTTTTTGTTTTTCCGGAAAAATAACTTAATAACCTAGTTACCCGGTACCGTATAGATACCATTTAAGAGTTAGTATGTATACTACGTTAACCGACCCTTGGCACGCTTATCATTCTTTTCTTGATCACGGTTTTTGGGGGGTAATAGCAGCGTATTTGATTGTAAAATACGGTAAATCAACAGTTGTTCCATCTGCTTGGAAGAAAATTAATAGGGGATAGGTGACCATTTTAGCAGGATGCGCCACACCGACTGTATTGGTGGGGCGCATCCTGTTTTCGCGGGTCAACACCTTAGTTCACTGAACGAGAACCGTCCCCTTGCTTCCCACATGTCTTCGTCCCCCTGTCTTTGCGCAATAACTTTATTATTGAACGTAATCTCTACTACGGGCCTGTCGAGCCTGTTCTTCAGCCATATAGGCGGGCATATAGCTGTCATCGTGGTCTACGTCCAGTACTTCTCCTGTTTTGGCAGACTCCAGTATCTTGAAAATCATCATTGCGTCACCATACTCCATCTCAGGGGTGACTGATAGGGGCTCCTTGCCCATGGCGGCGTTGTAGAAATTTAACAGTTCATTGTAATACCCCCGCTGGGGCCGGTAAGGGACCTTCTCCAAACGACCATCATTGTACGACACGTTGATGGTGCCGCAGTCCCTTTCCTCCAGGTAAATCATACCGTTAGTGCAGAATATCCTAAGCCCCACCAACGGCCTCTGCATCTCCTTACCCGCACTATAGAAGGAAAACTGCCCGGTCACCCCGTTCATAAACTTGATGTTTACATTAACGGCTGCGTAAGGGGCAAAGTCATCGTTTTGGGGCACGCCGAAGGCCTGCAGTTTCTCCACAGCCCCGAAAACGTGCCTCAGCATGGCCATGTCGTGCACGCCAGTATCCAGTATAGCGCCCCCCGGGAATTTTGCATGCTGCCTCCATTCCACCGTAGGGAATTTATTCTGCTGCTTCATGTCCCCGGGAAAGAACACAACCTTGTTCTGCATGAAATATACCGGTTTTCCCACCTTTTCCGTACGGATCATGTCCCGGATTATGTCAACCTCTTCATTATAGCGGTAGTTTTCGGCAATCATAACAGGGATGTTGTATTTTTTCGGCAGCTCGGCGCTTACCCTGGCCTGCTCCGGTGTGGGCGCCAGAGGTTTTTCCAGTATTATGGGCTTACCGGCCTTGGCCACCACGTCCGCTACTTCGAAATTGTCGTTTATCGGCACCATAATATCAAAAGCGTCTATGTCGGTCCTTTTCATCATCTCCCGATAATCCCCGTAGGCGTCCTTTTCCAAATTCAGGCCCAGCCTCCCGGCCCACGATCGAGCCTTTTCAACCTCGACATCGGCCAGAGCCACTATCTGGTATTGGTCGGACAGTTCCTGGTACGCCGGATAATGGAGTTTTTCCAGGGCCATACCGGCACCGATAATCCCCACACGCAGCTTTTGCATCCACTCTACTCCCCTTTTGTCTCCAACATTTTTAAATAGTATGACCATTACCGGTTAATGCATGCACTAACCCTGCAATAGAGTACCGCTTTAAATTACAGAGTACTCCCCCGGAGAAGGGATTAAAGGGAAAACAGCGAAAATACCAGTAATAAGGAAAGGGGGCATCCGAGAAGGAATGTCCCCTAATTGAAACAAAACAGGAGGGCTTGAAATGACTGATATGCCGAAAGGAGCATTCATTCAGCGGGATAAGATTACTTACGCCATCGTGCCCCGCTCCCCCATGGGACTGGTCACCCCTGACACACTTGAAAAAATTGCCGGGGTGGCAAAGAAATATAACATCCCCATTATCAAAATAACCTCAGGCCAGCGTTTTGCTCTGGTGGGTATGAAACCTGAACAGGTAGACGAGATCTGGCACGACCTGGGTATGGATGTGGGTCCGGCGGTGGAACTCTGCGTGCACTATGTTCAGGCCTGCCCGGGAACCGCAGTATGCCGGTTCGGCATACTGGACTCACTTGGACTGGGCGGCAAACTGGAAAAAATGTTTGTAGGCATGGATTTACCGGCCAAAGCTAAATTCGGCATTTCCGGCTGTTCCAACAACTGCGGTGAAGGCTTAGTCAGAGACTTCGGAGCCTACGGCAAGAAAAGCGGCTGGACCGTGTCCTTCGGCGGCAATTCCGGCAACAGGCCCAGAATAGGTACGATACTGGCAGAGGGACTTACCGACGAACAGGTGGTGGATCTGGCGAAAAAATGCTTCGACTACTACGGGGCCAATGCCAAAATCAAGGAGAGAACGGCGCGTTTTATTGACCGCATAGGAGTTGAGGAATTTAAAAAGGCTGTATTGGAATAATAAGGTGGAGTCTGCCAGGCATGAAAGCCTAAAACAGGTAAACCGCCAAATGGCGGTTTACCTGTTTTAGCGGGATAATAACTTAATAACTTAGTTAACCGGTACCGTCACAGGTACCGTCACACATCTACCGTCACACATCCAGCACAAGATTGTTGCGGTGCACCACTTCATCATAGTCCTTGTGCCCCAGTGTCTTCTGGATATCATGGGTATGCAGCCCTTTGATCAGATTTACTTCCCTGGCGGAATAATTAACGATACCCCTGGCTATTTCCACTCCGTCCGGTCCCACCAGGCTTACCGTGTTGCCAATTTCAAAGTCGCCCTCCACCCCGGTTATACCTGATGGCAAAAGGCTTTTACCCCGGCGCGCCAGAGCCTGGGCCGCCCCCTCGTCCAGGAAAAGCTTTCCCTGGACTGTGGCGCAATAGGCAATCCAACGCTTTTTATTGTCCAGTCTGACCGAGGGCCAGAAAACCGTACCTAATTCCTCCCCGGCCAAAACCCGCCGGATAACGTCACCCGTACCGGCCCCGGCCACCACTGTGGCCAAACCGAAATGCATGGCCATACGTGCAGCATGAAGCTTAGTAGCCATACCGCCAGTACCTACAGCGCTGCCGGAACCACCGGCTGCTGACTCCAATTCCCTGGTTATTTCGGTTACCATGGGAATAACAACGGCTCCAGGATCAGTCTTGGGGTTTGCATTATACAGCCCATCTATATCGGAAAGCAAAAGTAACAGGTCCGCGTCCACTAACCCCGCCACCTGGGCCGCCAGGGTATCGTTGTCACCCACCTTTATTTCATCCACAGCCACGGTATCATTTTCATTGATCACGGGGATTACACCCATCCCCAGCAGTGCGTACATGGTATTACGGGCATTCAGAAACCGTCTGCGGTCCGAAAAGTCTTCCCGGGTTAGCAGTATCTGCCCCACCACCACCCCGTATTCATCAAAAAATTTTTCATACAAATGCATCAGCATACCCTGCCCCACGGCGGCAGCAGCCTGTTTTTCCGGTATGCTTTTGGGCTTCTGGCTGTACCCCAACCTGTTGAAACCCACGCCTATAGCCCCGGAGGTCACCAGCAGCACATCTACGCCCCGGTTATGAATGTCAGCCATCTGGCGAACCAGGTTTTCCATTTGAGCCAGATTGGGTTTGCCGGTGCTGTATATAAGGGAACTGGACCCTATTTTTACAACAGTACGCCTCACATCGTTAAAATCCCTGGCTTGCTTCCGCATATCTTTTACACCCGTTGTCAAGCATAAATTTTCATCTACATAAAATAGAAGTAATTAACATTATAACATATATGGATTTGTACCGTCATCCCGGCAACCGGTTTTAATGTATAAAAAACCGTTCACAGCTTGATGATAACCAGTGAACGGCTTCCTATTATAGAACATTATCTCCTAATCTTGGATAGTAAATAGATTTAGTAACCGCTGCTTTAACCTTTTACCAGCAAAAATTTAACAATATACCTTTAATATTTAAACTTACCGGTCAGTTCTTCCATAGCCACTCCCATACCAGCCAGTTGCTGCGCCAGGGCGGATACCTCCTCCACCGAAGCTGACTGCTCTGCGGTTATGGCGCTGACGTTCTCAACGCTGGCGGCCATCTGCTGGGCAGCGGCGGCGACATCCTGTATCTGAGCCCCAAGGCTCTGAATTTTATCTATAATCGTCCGGAAATAGCTTCCCACCTCGTCTATAACTGAATGCACCCGGGTGTACTCCTGCTGGCTCTGATTCATAACGGTCACTGCCCGGCTTGATTCACCCTGCACCTCATTAATTAAGTTGTATATTTCTTTGGTTGCCTCCGCGGACTGTTCCGCCAGCTTTCTGACCTCTTCCGCCACCACGGCAAACCCCCTGCCCTGCTCGCCCGCCCTGGCTGCCTCTATGGCAGCGTTAAGGGCAAGAAGGTTGGTCTGGTCAGCAATACCCCTGATAATGTCAACAATCTTGCCTATCTCACCGGATGCCCTGTCCAGGCTGCCAATGACCGATACCACCTGGCCCGTGACATCGCCCAACCCGGCAATGGAGCTTACCACCTTATCTATACGCTGTCCACCGGACTCAGCCAAATCCACCGTCTCCCTGGCCACTGTGGCCACGCTGTTGGCATTTTGCGCCACCTGATCCACGGCGTCTCCCATCTGGGAAACCGTACCTGAGGATTCAACGGCATGTTTGCTTACCTGTTCGGCGGTGGAGGATAAATGTTGAACCGCCCTGGAAAGCTGAATGGCCGTGGATGAAACCTCTCCCACCAGATCCCTCAGCCCACGCCTCATATGGTTGAACATCCTGGTCAGGTTACCAGCCTCATCTCTGGTTTTTACGTCCATATCCTGACCTGTAAGGTCACCGGCGGCGATCACCGCAGCACCCCTTTCCAGCATGGACAACGGCTTACTGATAAGATTGGCTAAAAATAAGGATATTGCCAGCCCCACCATTAGCAGTAAAATAATCGCTGAGACTACCATTTTTATGACTTTCTCCACTTTTAGGGAGTTGGCGGCGGTTTCATCGCCCATTAATTTTTCCTGGTAGTCACTGAGGGCAAGACCGATCTTAATGATACTGTTAATGGTGCCTTTTTTGTTTAAAGTATAATTCACCACGTCATCAAACTGGCCGGTTTGCCTGATGGCTACCACTTCCCTGGCATAAGTGGTAAAACCGTCCAGACCCACTACCATTTCATCCACCATTTGCCTGCTTTTATCGTCATTGGCCATCTTTTTCAATACTTCGGCATCTTCCCCGGTTTTCGCCAGGGTTTCTTTATATTTTATCAGGTAATCTTCCGAACCTGTAAGCAGGTAGGAACGAAGATAGAGAGCACTATATTCGAAATTCACCACCAGTGTTTTAGAGCGGCTGGCGATTTCGGAGCGAGTTTTAACCACATACTGATAGGACCTGTCTAGCTCTTTTATCTCATAAAGCGTCAACAGGCCGATTGTCAGAGTAAACAGCAGTAAAAACGAACACATTAGAATTAGCCTGGTTCGGATTTTAGTAATCATTCTATGTCACCCCTATGTTAAATATAGAAGCCCTGGTTATGATTGTGAAACATTCAACATAGTTCTCCAAGAATTAACTTTTTCCTTCTGAATTATCAAATGTTTTTTGTAAAATTTATTCACGCATATAACAATTATTATGAGACGGACATCTAAATATGTTGTTGTTTTCTACTCTCTATACTCGAATTCATAATCCTTTATCCTTACGGTATCACCGTCTTTGGCGCCGGCCTGGCGCAGAGCATGATCTATGCCCATGACCTTCATTATCCTTTGTAGCCTGGCCAGTGCTTCCTCATTTTCCACCACGGTCATGGCTAGATGACGCTCAATCTCCCTGCCCAGCACCAGGAACGACCCGCCGTCCCGCTGGATGGAAAACCGGGGGCCGGCCCTGTGCAGTTCTTCCGGCTCCTCTTCCACATCCGGTTCAATATCCGGGGGAATGGCATCAAGCATGGCCGAGAGTTTATGTACAACATTATCCAGTCCTTCACCGGTGGCGGCGGAAACTGGATATATTTCGTAACGCCCTGCCAATTCCTGGCGCAGGCGTTCCAGATTGGCAGCTGATTCGGGCAAATCCATTTTATTGGCCGCCACAATCATCGGCCTGGCAGCAAGCCGGGGGTCATAAAGTTCAAGTTCTTTGTTGATGACGGTAAAATCAATTAGCGGGTCCCTGCCTTCCGTCCCCGCCATATCCAGCACATGCACCAGAATTCTGGTTCTCTCCGTATGGCGCAAGAATTCATGGCCCAGCCCGGCACCGGAGTGCGCACCCTCAATTAGTCCTGGTATATCGGCCATGACAAAACTATGATCTTCTGCCACCCTGACCATGCCCAAATTGGGTACCAGTGTGGTAAAAGGATAATCTGCAATTTTGGGCCTGGCCGCAGAAACCCTGGATATAATGGTGGATTTGCCGGCGTTGGGGAACCCTACCAGGCCCACATCCGCCAGCAGCTTCAGCTCCAGCAGCAGCCAGTATTCATCTCCCGGCTCGCCCTTTTCAGCCATTTTGGGAGCTTTGTTGTTCATGCTAACAAAGCGCGTGTTGCCCCTGCCGCCCCGACCGCCCCTGGCTACCACTACCTCCTGGCCGTTTTCGATCAAGTCGGCAACCTTTCTGCCGGTTTCCTCATTCCTAACCTGTGTACCCACGGGCACCCTCAGTACCAGGTCCCCTCCGGACCTCCCATGCATGTTTTTACCCATGCCATGCTGGCCCCGTTCCGCCTTATAATGGCTCAGGTAGCGAAAATCCACCAGGGTTCTCAGACCTTCATCGGCACGGAAAACCACATTACCTCCCCGGCCGCCGTCGCCTCCCCAAGGACCACCGTCGGGAACATATTTTTCGCGTCGAAAGGCAACGCAGCCGTTGCCCCCGTCGCCGCCTTTAACATAAATTTTTGCTTTGTCGTAAAACATAGGAACTCCTTTATTCAGTAGTCAGTAGTCAGAATATTTCTAGATACCATTCTTTCATGCTGACTCCTATTTTTTCACCGGATCATTCATTCTAACTTCTGCCATTAAATAAAATTTTTCATCGTCTGATGGTGCCACGCTAGCGGCATGTATTTATATTCAGGTAGTCAGAATACTAAGAGTCGATAAACCGTTCTATCATTTTGGCTACTGAATACTGACTACTGACTACTAATTAGTATTATGCTCTATTTTAGCTTACTTCAGGTGACCCGGGGTGAAATAATATGAATCTCTCCACCGCCCCCGGTAACCGCCAGGCCCATCCTGCCTCCGAAAGGCAAGAGACATTTTTCCATATCCGCTACCACATCCCGGGATATACCGTCTCCCCGCCCCGCCGTTTCAGGGAAGGAAATCCTGCATAGATATTTTTTGTCAGTTTCCGAAATAGATATATCCATGCTGCGGCCAGGCACTTCCGGTGACGCCAAATGCTCAACAGCCCGGGACAGCGCTTCATACAAAACCTTGGCCATTTCCTCGCCGGGTATGGCGCACTGGTCCATATCGGTATGTATATTATAGTTAATCATTACCTGATGCTTTTCCGCCTGGTGATTCCCCAGTAAAAGGGCCGCAGCTACAAATGGGTTTTTAATGTGGATTACCTTGCTCAGCCTATCAACGTCCAGGCTAACCTGACGAATATAATCCCTGACTTTATCACCTTTATTCAACTGCAGCAGCCCGGATATAACCTGTAGGTGGTTTAAAAAATCATGCCTTTGCACAGAAATAAATTCCAACATAGCCAGTATATCCACGTATGTTCCTCCCCTAACATTAAAATTGTAATATAATCTTTTGAATATCAGTAACTGTCCGGCAGAGTCTACAGACTCATAATCAGTAACTTTGGCACTATAAAAACTTAAACTTATCCACAAGCGATGCGAGTAAAAAAGTACGTATATTCGTAGTACTCCGGTCCTACGTCAACACTTATCAACATATTATCCACAGATATATCAGGGCGAATAATGCCATAACGCATTAAAAAATGCAGATACATTTATTATCATTTTAGAGTATAGGCTTATCCATGAACAAGCAGGCAAAAGCCGCATTATAAATATTAACCGCGCAAAGCATAATTCCTCCCTCCCCAGCTATTTTCTGCCAACCTGTGATCGAGCCCCGGGTACTTGCTTTGCCTCCGGAAGCATTGACGAGCATAACCGGCAGAAATGGCGACAGTAGGCGCCAAGTCCCATAGAAGAGGCGGACTATTCTACAGCATGCGCCGGCGGCCCGGGAACGGTTTTTACAAAACAGCCGCTTTTCTGCTATAATTCATAATATAAACCGAATAATCAGTGATGCAGTATCCTAGTCGGGAAACCTTCTATCGAAGGCGGGGCTAAAAATCCGCCAAGGGCACATCGATGAAGTTCCTGGTGCTGGCTTTCGACGCCATCGGGGGCCGGTACTGGGAGTTAAGGACTCAGGGCTAAATGCAAAGGCATGTATTGACAAATTATATGACGGGCTAAAATACCCGGCCCATGTAATGACCCTGTTTCCGTGGAGACCCGTGCCGCAGGCAGTAGGCTTGCGCCCGGGGTGTGAACCTGCATGTGGCAGCAACTGCGTGCAGTGTAGCCTGCCTTGAGGTGGATGTGGGGAATGGAATAGTATTTTTCTGAAACCACCGCTGCAAAAGAGGCTAGAGGAAGGGTTACCGTCAAGGAAAACTTCTAGGCTGTCCGTTTATGGAAACGGAACAGGCCGGGGATTAAAGTGCGGACTTAGTGGCAATCCGGTACCGGATATCATTCCGGAGGGGTTTTAAAGGGAAACCGCCCGCGCGGTAACGGCGGGTAACCGGCTGGGAAAACCAACCGGACCTATGCCGCAATATTTACCCGGCAAGTTATCACTGTAAGTAAAAGCGACTCCCTGAAAGGGGTTGCTTTTTAAGTTTTCCAGGCACCCGGAATATTTTAATTTTCCCTGCAAGAATAAAGAGACCGGAGGTATATACCCCCGATCTCCTTTAATAAACTTTGTTGTTACATAACTGCTTCGGCCACTACGGGCTGAATCTCAACCTCTTTTTTATCCTTGCCTCTGGTGCGGAAGGCTACAACTCCGTCAATCTTTGCAAATAGGGTATCGTCTCTCCCTTTGCCCACATTAGTACCCGGATAAATCCTGGTTCCGCGCTGGCGTACCAGTATGGAGCCGGCAGTCACAAACTGTCCGTCGCCCCTTTTAACACCCAGCATTTTGGGTTTGGAATCCCTACCGTTTCTGGAACTACCTACACCTTTCTTATGAGCCATTAAAACACACCTCCGTATATCAGGCGTTTATTTTTTCCACCGTCACCTGGGTAAAGGACTGGCGGTGACCCTTTTTGCGCCGATAATTTTTTTTAGCTTTGTACTTGAAAATGATTATTTTCTTGCCCCTGCCGTGGCGAACGACCTTTAGCTGCACGGTGGCGCCGTCCAGCAAAGGGCTGCCCAGCTTTAATTGATCGTCTTTCTGCACCGCTAATACCTTGTTGATTTCTACTGTTTCGCCCGGCTCATTGTTGAGTTTCTCAACATAGAGGGTATCCCCCTCCTGAACCCGAAACTGCTTTCCGCCTGTCTCAATAATGGCGTACACTTATTAACCTCCCCCGTTTTTAGGACTCGCCGGAACCAGGTACGGGCATGCCCGATTTGCGGCTTACGCCGGTCTCTAACCCGTTCCGAGCGGTGGTTTTGGCTACTATATGCCTACAATATAGTATTTTAACATAACAGGGGGTTTTGTCAAGGAAAAAGGTCTTAAGTCTATTTTACCATCCTGGCTTTGGCATAAGTTCTGTAGACCTTGGTTACCTCCACAAGCACTGACTCTCCCACCAGAGAGCCGGCCCCCTCTATATCCAGTATAAAGCCATCCACCCGGGCTATACCATCGTTAATATTGGTAACATGGGGCTCTTCCACCCTTACGTCCAGTATCTGACCCGCCTGAACCGCCAGAGTCTGGGTCTGTATGTCTGCCTGGTCGTAAAGCGGCCGTAAGGAAACGGATTCGATATGCTGCCCCTGGGAACCTCGAATGTATAAATTTTTCCCGGTACGGTGCTCCAGTTCCCTCAGGTTGGCCCCGCCGCTGCCAATAAGCCGGGCGGCCACCAATGGGTTGGCCTCCACCAGGATGGTGTCGGCAGAAGTCTGGCGGGCCATCTGGTAAATCTGGTTTTTGAAATGAATGCCCACGGTTTCCTCAGACAATACTTTGCCCCTGCCTTCGCAATAGGGGCAGGGCCTCTGCATCACCTCGCCCATACTGGGACGCACCTTTTTACGAGTCATCTCCACCAGACCAAGCTGGGTAATACCAAGTATATTGGTCTTAGTTTTGTCTTTCTTGATCTCGTCTTCCAGCACCTGCAGCACCTGCTGGCGGTGTTCCTCCTTCTGCATGTCAATAAAGTCCACTATTATTATGCCTCCAAGATTGCGCAGCCGGAGTTGCCGGGCAATTTCCGCCGCTGCATCGAGGTTGGTGCGCAACACTGTGTCCTCCAGGTTTGTGGACCCTACAAACTTACCGGTGTTTACGTCAATGGCGGTAAGTGCCTCGGCCTGGTCGATAACGATATAGCCGCCGCATTTCAGCCAGACTTTCCGTTTCAAGGACTTCTCCAATTCCAGATCGATACCGTAGTCCCGGAAAATATCTTCCCTTTCGTCCAGCACCACCTTGAACTTCAGTCTGGAGCCGGTAATATCGAGTAAATCCAGTATTTTTTCATATTCATAGCGGGAATCTATGGTCAGACGGTTCACATCCTCGGTGAAGACATCTCTCAGCAGCCGCTGGATGAGCTCAAGATCCCTGTGCAACAAATTAGGCACGGGACCATGCCCCGCCCGCTGCACTATCTTGCGCCAGAGTTTATTTAGCAGCATGATATCCTGGGCCAGATCGTCCTCCAAAACCCCCTCGGCCACAGTTCTGACGATTACACCCATACCCTCGGGCTTGACCCTGGCAGCCAGTTCCTTTAGCCTTTCCCTCTCCTTTTCGTTTTCGATCCGGCGGGAAATGCCGATGTAATCCACGGTAGGCATCAACACCAGGTAGCGTCCGGGCAGAGTTATATGTGTGGTGACCCGGGGGCCCTTGGTCCCGATGGGCTCCTTTACAATCTGGACAATTATTTCCTGACCATGCTTTAAGATATCACAGATGTTGGCCCCCAGGGCGGATCCCCCACCCTGCCCGTCAGGGGATCTGGAGGGCAGGGCATCTTCCACGTATAAAAAGGCGTTCTTTTCCAGCCCAATATCTACAAAGGCGGCCTGCATCCCGGGCAGTACATTTTCCACCCTGCCCTTATAGATATTGCCTACGAGGCGCTGGGTAACCGATCGTTCAATAAATATTTCCACCGACACCCTGTCCTCCAGCATAGCCGCCCTTGTTTCTTCCTCGCCTACATTTATTACAATTTCTCTAAACATGGCAAACCTTCCTCAAAAACCTTATAGATGGTTTTAGTTAATAAACACAATGCTCAGGGTTTTCTTGTTGCCGCCTTGCATGAACAGTGCCAGTTATTCATCCAGGGAGCGGCCTCCCGGGGCGTATAGCACGTTCCTGGTGATATGAATTCCGTATTCAGCCACAGGCAGATTGCCAATACCGGTTAACTCCCTGATTACTTCTTCTGGCCGGATATTACCCGCACTGCCTGTTTTGATCTCCATTTCCAGTACCGCCACGTCTCCGTAAACAACACCCTCCAGCTTGAATATCCCCGGGCGGATGTCATGAGTTTTTTTCCTGCCTTCCTTGTTGGTGCGGGTCACCTGCAACTCCGGCAGCGCCAATAAATCCGACATACACCGTTCAAACAGACCGGCGTCAATGGGTTCATTAAAATCCAGGCGCACCGTATAGCCAGCCCTGTCAATGAGGGACATGATGGCCGGTGAGTTATCCGGCACCTGAAAGACCGCTTCGAGGTCTAGCCCCCCGGGCAACGCTCCGCCCAGGGACTTTACAATATCACCTGGCGGCATTTCCTCAGCCAGCTCAATATCCATATACTCGTTTTCCCCCGGCACGCCCACTGGTAGCGGGGCGCCAAAACTGAATTTCGGGTGTGGATTAAAGCCCTGGGAAAACGCCACCGGGAGACCGGCCCGGCGAATGGCTCGCTCAAAGGTTCTTAACAGATCCAGGTGGGAGATGAAACGGGCCGGCCCCTTTTTACTGTAGCGGATTCTGTAGCGGGGCATAATCATCACCTCCCGGCAATTCGGGTTTTATCTCCAGCGCCGGGCAAAGCCCGCAGCCCGGGCACCTGCCCGCCCGGCAGTCCGGGGTGAGTACGCCCGCCATGGCCCTCTTGTGCTCCCAGATGAGATATTTTTTATCAACTCCGGCGTCAATGTGATCCCAGGGCAGAACATCTTCGTAGTTGAAACGCCTATACGCATACTCGCCGGGATCAATGCTGTTTTCCCGGAAGGCTCTGTGCCATAAATCATAGTTAAAACATTCGGACCAGCCGTCAAACCTGGCGCCCAGTCTCCAAGCCGTTTCCAGCACGTCTCCCAGCCGGCGGTCGCCCCTGGCCAGCACCGCCTCCAGAAAGCTGGTTTCCGGATCATGCCAGTTAAAAGCTATCTTTTTTTCTTTTTTTAGTTTTTCCTTAAGGTAGAACTGCTTCCTTTTAAGCTCCCCCAGGGTGTTCTGGGGCTCCCACTGGAAGGCCGTATGGGATTTGGGCACGAAGGACGAAGCGCTAACCGTAACCTTGAGTCTTCCTTTGGCAACGCGGCACTGCAGGCCGGCCTGCAACACCTTTATCGCCAGTTCGGCAATACCGTCCAGGTCCTCTTCCAACTCCCCGGGAAGGCCAATCATAAAATAAAGCTTTACTGCGTGCCAGCCGGCACCGAATGAAGCTGTAACAGCATCCAGCAGGTTTTCTTCGGTAACTCCCTTGTTAATCACATCTCTCATCCGCTGGCTCCCGGCCTCGGGTGCGAAGGTAAGACTGGAGCGCCTGACCCTCTGGACTTCCTTGGCCAAGTCCACGGAGAAAGCATCAACCCTGAGGGATGGCAGCGATATTCCAACTCCCTTGTGTTCCAATTGGTTTAGTAACTCTGTAACCAGCGGCCGAATGCGGGTGTAATCAGTGGTGCTTAAAGAGGTAAGGGAAATCTCATCGTAACCGGTGTTTTGCACCAATTCCACGGCCTGCCGTGCCAATGTGTCCGGGCTTTTTTCCCGCACCGGTCGGTAGATCACACCGGCCTGGCAAAAACGGCAGCCCCTGGTGCAGCCCCTCAAAACCTCAAGCATAATCCGGTCGTGTACCACTCCCATATACGGCACCACTGGGTTTGAGGGAAAAGGCGCCCGGTCAAAATCGGAAAGCACCCTTTTGACCACCTTCTCCGGTGCCCCGGACACTGCAGCAAAGGAAGTCACTGAGCCGTCGGTACCATACTGTATACGGTAGAGGGAAGGTACGTAAACCCCTTGGATTGTGGCCAGTTTCTCTAATAAGTCTTCCCTGGACAAATACCCGGTGGTTTTGTAAAGGTCAATAATATCGCCCAGCACTTCCTCACCCTCACCTATAACAAAGGCGTCCACAAAGTCAGCCAGGGGTTCCGGATTGAAAGCAGAGGGCCCGCCGGCGATGATTAAAGGATGATTTTTGTTCCTTCCGGCGGACCGTAAAGGCAACCCTGCCATATCCAGCATGTTTAATACATTGGTAAAGGTCATTTCATACTGCAACGTGAAAGCCACAATATCAAAATCCGCCAGCGGCCTGCGGGACTCCAGGCTGAAAAGAGGCATCCTGTGCTTTCGCAGCATACCCTCCATATCCATCCATGGTGCGAAAACCCTCTCCATCAGAGCGTCCCGGCGACTGTTTACTACATGGTACAATATCTGTAAGCCCAGGTGAGACATACCCACCTCGTAAACATCAGGAAAGGCAAAAGCTATCTTTACATCTATGTTATGCCATTCTTTTATTATAGCATTCCACTCGCCGCCTGTGTAACGGGAGGGCTTTTGCACATGGGGTAATATCTTTTCCAGTGTCTGCTGCATTATCTTCCCGGAAAGATCCGGAAATTTCGCCTCCTCGCATGTTGTTGTTAATATTATAACCTAAAGAACAACCGGAAAATTATTCCTTTACATAATATTCTACGGTAAATTTTAAAACCCTGTAACAAGGTATGGGGACACACCTCTCTTTTTAGTCTGACTTTGGGGTCGGAGGAATGTCCCCAACGTATGTCAGGGGACAAACCTTTATATCAGTAGTCAGTAGCCAGTAGTCAGAATACTTCGGGACGAAACCGTTCTCATTCTGACTACTGAGTACTGACGTAGTATTAAAATTTTTTAAGGGCAGCCTGCAACGAGGCCGCCCTTAAAAAATTTTGTTTAACCGGATTTCTGTAGGCCATCCGGCCCACAACTACGGATAATGTTTACCGGTATATCATTTCTGATAATCCTAAGTTGTTCAAGCTCACCGGCCTCTATTAGTTTGTTCATAGCCCCGATTATTTTTTTCTGGTAAAAATCCCTCTGTTCCACCGATACATTTAAACTTTCCAGGTAAGCGCAGGCCGTCCGGATAAAGGTCAAATACCTGTATCGCTCCTCCTGGGCGGAAATAAATTTTTTCAAATGCTCCACGTCTACCTCAAATTCAAAGCCGGAGATTTCAATTACATCTTCTTTTCCAGCAGCCATTTGTAATTCGCGGCTGATGGACCCCTTCACCCCGGCAACCACCACCTTTTTACCGTCCCTTATTTTCATCCTGGCAACTATATTGGAAAAATGGCCGTCACCTGTGGCCAGCAGAATTGAATTAACATCCCTGTTTTCCTCTTTGAAAACAAACAAATCCTCCAGAATTTTAAAATCGGTAAAGGACTTCTCCTTACCCCCCACCATTTCGGTTCTGGTATGGACCACCTCAAAGCTTGACGCTCTGAGTTTGGGAACCTCCCCCTTGATATAAACGTTTTTTTCAAAATCACCGTAGGCCCTGGCAAAGGTAATCTGGCCGTAGCGCAGGGCGATGTGGATCAATTCCATGGGGTCCGGCTGACACTGGAACTTATTGTGCATACTGTAAAATAAATTCTCATAATCAACAAACAGCGCAACTTTAGATTTTGGGTCCACTATTTCACCTCCTATCTAAAGTATTGTTGTTTGTCCATACTAATTATACGTATGCAGTAATAGTAAGCATTTCAATGATTCCCATATACTGCAAAGCTTCATAATAAAGGAAAGGTTTCTATTTAGCCCCTTTAAGGAATTTGAGTCTTATCCCCAAATGATATAAACTTAAAAACAGGAGGGATAAGCAAGTCATGACAAACATGAAAAGTAAAAGATACCCAAAAGAATTTAAAGATCAACTAATTCAAGAAGCTCAAGAAATCGGAAACGTCTTGCAAGTGGCCAAGCGCCATGAAATAAGCCCAAAGACCCTATACGGCTGGATTAGCCAGTCGAAACACAAAGCATGGCAGCACACAAACGGCGAAGCAAAGAAAACAGCTGTTTATATACCCTCAAATCAAGAGTTTAAACAGTTAGAAAAGGAAAACGATAAACTTAAAAAACTCCTTGGCGAAAAAGACCTTGAAATCGCCATTATGAGGGACCTAATAAAAAAGAAAAACCCCGGCTTTCAGACAGGATAGAAATAGCCGATAAGTGGATTGACCGGGGATACCCAGCAGCCTTCGTGCTGCGTATTGTCGGCGTA